>CAZKDU010000443.1:0-1503 GCA_964551485.1 uncultured Burkholderiaceae bacterium | reverse complement strand
GCTGCAGGATGTCGGCCGACTTGATCTCGTGCAGCTCGCCGTCGCGCACCGCGGGCAGGTCCTGCCAGCCGGGGCGCGCGGCCACTTTCTCGGGCCGGAACTTCTTGCCGCACCACGAGCCGATGACGATGTCAGGCGCGCGCCGCACGATCTCGGCGCCGTCGGCGTTGATGCGCTGCTTGCCCAGGCGCTCGCGCGCCAGCTCGGGAAAGCAGTCGTCGCCGCCGGCGATGCCAAGCAGCTCTGAGACCCAGGCGATGGCGCTGATGTGCGGCTCGTCCCATTCCTCGAAGAACACGCGCGGGCGCCGCGGCAGGGCCGCTGCAGCGTCGGCGATGGCCGCCAGCCGCGCCCGCATGTCGGCCAGCAGGGCCAGGCCGCGCTCGCCCTGGCCGAGCAGGGCCGCGACCTGGTAGAGCATGGCCATGATCTCGGCCACGCTGCGCTGGTTGAACACCGTGACCTGCACGCCCTGGCGCACCAGGGCGCTGGCGATGTCGGCCTGCAGGTCGGAAAAGCCGAACACACAGTCGGGCTCAAGCGCCAGGATCTTCTCGATCTTGGCGCTAAGGAAGGCACTGACCTTGGGCTTTTCCTCGCGAGCACGGCGCGGCCGCACGGTGTAGCCGGAGATGCCGACGATGCGCCGCTCCTCGCCCAGCAGGTAGAGCCACTCGGTGGTCTCTTCGGTCAGGCAGACGATGCGCTGCGGCGTGAGCGCCGCGGGTTCAGGCGAGCGCCAGGCGGCGGGGGTGGGGTCGACAAGGGACATGTGAACACTCCTCGGGTCTCACAGGCTTGCGGGGCGGTCCAGCGATTCTGCGCGGAACAGCCGGGCCACGGCCTGGGGGGCCGACGGGAAATAGGCGTGGAAGTAGCTGGCGCGCACCGGGCCGTGCACGTAGACGGCCTCGCCCTCCCCGGCCCCAGTGCCAGACCGTTCACTGGCGCGCTCGCAGCGTCGCCAGGGCATGAGCGGCGTCTCGCAGCGCGAGTAATGGAAGGTGTGGCCGCGCAGGGCCTGGTCGTCCAGCCGGAGCTGCTGCGGCCCCAGGGCCGCGAGCCGGGCCTGCATGTGCACCTGGCCGGGCAGCAGGCCCCAGAGTCGGTGCACCGTGCCGTCGGCCGTGACCAGGCGCTCGAACAGCGCCATCATGCCGCCGCACTCGGCCCAGACCGGTCGGCCGCACGCCACGTGCCCGGCCAGGGCCGCGCCCAGGCTGGGGTGGGCGGCAAGCCGGGCCGCGTGCAGCTCGGGGTAGCCGCCGGGCAGCCAGAGCGCGTCACAGGCCGGTAGGGCCTCGCCCGCCAGCGGCGAGAAGAAGCACAGCTCGGCGCCGAGCGCGCGCAGGCAGTCCAGGTTGGCCGGGTAGGCGAAGCAGAAGGCGGCGTCGCGCGCCACCGCCACGCGGCGGCCGGCCAGCAGCGCCGGCACGGGCTCGGCCGGCGGCGGCGCGGCAAAGGCCACGGCATGGCGCTGCCAGTCGGACGGGCCCCACTGGC
>CAZKDU010000442.1:1027-1507 GCA_964551485.1 uncultured Burkholderiaceae bacterium | reverse complement strand
TACTACATCACCCTGCTCAACGAGAACTACGCCATGCCCGGCCTGGTGCCTGGCACCGAGGAACAGATCATCCAGGGCATGTACCTGTGCAAGCCCGGGGTGGACCACACCGCCATGCCGCGTGTGCAGCTGCTGGGCAGCGGCAGCATCCTGCGCGAAAGCCTGGCCGCCCAGGAACTGCTGGCGACCGACTGGGGCGTGGCCGCCGACGTGTGGAGCTGCCCCAGCTTCAACGAGCTGGCGCGCGACGGCCAGGACGCCGAACGCTGGAACCTGCTGCACCCGACCGAGGCGCCGCGCCTGTCCTTTGTGGCTCGGCAGCTGGGCGATACCCAAGGCCCGGTGGTGGCCTCGACCGACTACATCCGCGCCTACACGGAGCAGATCCGGCCCTTCATCCCGAGCAATGCAGACGGTTCGGTCCGACCCTACAAGACCTTGGGCACCGACGGCTTCGGCCGCAGCGACTTCCGCAGCCGG
>CAZKDU010000442.1:0-1017 GCA_964551485.1 uncultured Burkholderiaceae bacterium | reverse complement strand
CGCCACTACATCGTGGTGGCGGCGCTCAAGGGCCTGAGCGAGTCGGGCGTGCTGCCCGCCACCAAGGCCGCCGAGGCGATCCGCCAGTACGGCCTGGACGCCGACAAGACCAACCCGCTGTACGCCTGAGGGAGAGACCACCATGACCCTCATCGACGTCAAGGTCCCGGACATCGGGGATTTTTCGGAAGTGGCCGTGATCGAGCTGCTGGTCAAGCCGGGCGACAGCGTCAGTGCCGAGCAGAGCCTCATCACGGTGGAGAGCGACAAGGCCTCGATGGAGATCCCGTCGAGCCATGCCGGCGTGGTGCGCGCGCTGAAAGTGGGGTTGGGCGACAAGGTCAGCGAAGGCTCGGTGCTGCTGAGCCTGGAGGTGGACGGCGCGGCCGCTCCGGCCCCGGCGCCCGCGGACCCACATGCCGCCGCTGCGCAAACCACTGAGCCAAAACCGGCCCCAGCCCTTGATAGTAAAGCCCTGGGTGCTATCGAATTCGGAGCGATTGGCGCCTTGCCACTGGCCACTGCCGCTGCCCCGTTGGAGCTGCGTGTGCCCGACATCGGCGACTTCAAGGACGTGGCCGTGATCGAGCTGCTGGTCAAGCCGGGCGACCGGGTCCAGGCCGAGCAGAGCCTGGTCACGGTGGAGAGCGACAAGGCCTCGATGGAGATCCAGGCCAGCCACGCCGGCGTGGTGCGCGAGCTGAAAGTGGCCCTGGGCGACAAGGTCAACCAGGGCGACCTGCTGGCCCTGCTGGACACCGAGGGCGCCGGCACCGCCGCCGGTGGCGGGGCACCGGCCCTGGCCGTGGCATCGGCGGGGGTGGCAACACCGGCCGCCACAACCACCGCAACCGCCATAAGCCCGCAGGCTTCACCCACTGCGGCCCCTGCCGCCGGGCCGGCACCCGAGCCCCACCAGCCGGGTGCTGCGCCGCTGGGCCTGCCCCATGCCTCGCCCTCGGTGCGCAAGTTCGCGCGCGAGCTGGGCGTGCCGCTGGCCGAGGTCCGCGGCAGCGG
>CAZKDU010000441.1:0-1519 GCA_964551485.1 uncultured Burkholderiaceae bacterium | reverse complement strand
CGCGCCGCATCATGGCGCTGTACGAAGCCGCTGGCGTGCCTCGCGCGCGCGTGCTCATCAAGGTCGCCGCCACCTGGGAAGGCATCCAGGCCGCGCGCGAACTTGAAGCCGAAGGCATCCACTGCAACCTGACGCTGCTGTTCGCATTTGCCCAGGCCCGTGCCTGCGCCGACGCCAGCGTGCAGCTGATATCGCCCTTCGTGGGCCGCATCTACGACTGGCACAAGAAGTCTGCGGGTGCACAGTGGGACGAAGCCGCGCGCGCCGGCGTGAACGACCCGGGCGTGCAGTCCGTGGCGCGCATTTGGCAGCACTACAAGCAGCATGGCGTGCGCACCGAGGTGATGGGCGCGAGCTTTCGCAACGTGGGCCAGATCCTGGCCCTGGCGGGCTGCGACCTGCTGACCATCAGCCCCGAGCTGCTGGCCCAGCTCACGGCCAGCACGGCCCCGCTGGCGCGCCAGCTTGACGACGGAGCCGCGCGCGGGCTCGACCTGCCGGCCGTGCACTTCGACGAACCGGGCTTTCGCCTGGCTCTGAATGAAGATGCCATGGCCACGGAGAAGCTGGCCGAGGGCATCCGCGCGTTCGTGGCCGATGCGGTCAAGCTCGAGCAGCTGATGCAGGCCGCCTGAGCCCGTGGAGCCCGCGCACACCGCCCCCACGGCCCAGGGCACAGACGTGGCCATGTTCCCGCGCGCTGACCAGACCCCGGCCTGGGCCGAGCTGCAGCGCCACCATGCGGCCCGCGGCCGGTACCTGGACCTGCGCCAGGCCTTCGCCGAGGACGACCAGCGGTTCGAGCGCTTCAGCCAGAGCGCGCCGCACCTGTTCGCCGACCTGTCGAAGAACCTGATCGACGCCGACAGCGAGGCCCTGCTGCACACGCTGGCGCAGCAGTGCGGGGTGCTGGCCCAGCGCGACGCGCTGTTCGACGGGGCCCGGGTGAACACCACCGAGGGCCGCGCCGCCTGGCACACGTTGCTGCGCCAACCCCTTGCCAGTGCTGGCTCGCCTGCTCCTGATATGATAGCGTCCGGGATGACCCGGGCGCTCGCCGAGGTGCATGCCACGCTGGCGCAGCTGCTCGACTACGCCGAGGCCGTGCGTGCCGACGCGGGGCTGACCGACATCGTCCACATTGGCATCGGCGGCTCCGACCTGGGGCCGCAGATGGTGGTGCAGGCGCTGGAGCCGCTGGTGCACCGCGGCAAGCGCTTTCACTTCGTCTCCAACGTCGACGGGCACGAGCTGGCATCGGTGCTGGGGCGGCTGGACGCACGCCGCAGCCTGTTCGTGGTGGCGTCCAAGAGCTTCACCACGCTGGAGACCATGCTCAACGCCCGCTCGGCCCGGCAGTGGTTCCTGGACCACGGCGGGCAGGACGTGGGGCGCCATTTCGTCGGCGTGACCAGCAACGTCGCGGCAGCGCGCGAGTTCGGCATCACCACCACCTTCGGGTTCTGGGACTGGGTGGGCGGGCGCTACTCGCTGTGGTCGGCGATCGGGCTGCCGATCG
>CAZKDU010000440.1:0-1521 GCA_964551485.1 uncultured Burkholderiaceae bacterium | reverse complement strand
CAAGATCGTCAACGAGCCGGTGGGCGGTGCCCACCGCGACCCCAAGCAGATGGCCGCCTTCCTCAAGCGCGCCCTCAACGACGCCCACCGCCAGCTCAGCGACCTCAAGCCCAAGGAGCTGCTGGACCGGCGCTACCAGCGGCTGCAGAGCTATGGCCGCTTCAGCGACACCAAGGCCGACAGCAAGTGACCCCTGCGCCCAGGGCGTCTCGGCCCTGCTGGCGCAACTGCCCTGCCAGCCGCTGGGCCTGGCCTACAGCGGCGGCGCCGACTCCACGGCCCTGCTGCACACCCTGGCGGCGCAAGCGCTCGGCCGGGTGCAGGCCCTGCACGTGCACCATGGCCTTCAGGCCGCGGCCGACGATTTCGTGACCCATTGCCAGGCCACCTGCGCGGCCCTGGGGGTGCCGCTGCATGTGGCGCAGGTGCAGGCCCACCACGCCAGTGGCCAGAGCCCCGAGGACGCGGCGCGCCGGGCGCGCTACCTGGCCCTGGCCACCCTGGCCCGGGCCCAGGGCTTGGCCCATGTGCTGCTGGCTCAGCATGCCGACGACCAGGCCGAGACCGTGCTGCTGGCGCTCAGCCGCGGCGCCGGGCCGGCCGGCCTGGCGGCCATGCCGGCGCGCTTCGAGCGCCACGGCGTGACTTTCCACCGCCCGCTGCTCGCCGTGCCGGCGCCGGCCCTGCGCGAGTGGCTGGCGGCGCAGGGCCTGCCTTGGGTCGACGACCCCAGCAACTGCGACAGCGCCTACACCCGCAACCGCATTCGCCAGCACCTGCTGCCGGTGCTGCAGGCGCAGTTCCCGGCGTTTCGAGACACCTTCGCCAGGTCGGCACGGAACATGGCCCAGGCCCTTGATCTGCTTGAAGAGTTTGCTATCGAAGATGTAGCAACTCTGGGCGAGCCACCGCGGCTGGCGGCGCTGCAGGTGCTGAGCCGGCCGCGCCAGGCCAATGCGCTGCGCCACTGGCTGCGCACGCGCCACGCCCAGGTGCCCAGCGCCGCCCAGCTCGACGAGCTGCTGGACCAGGTGGCGGCCTGCCGCACGCGCGGCCACCGGCTGCGCCTGAAGGTCGGCACCGGCCATGTGCACCGCGAAGGGCCGTGCCTGGTGTGGCATGCCCCACCACCCGCCGACCCTGGCGCGGGCGGCTGAAGGGGCGCGGCCTCCCCGGCGTGCCCGAGGAGCGCCTTGAGCACCCTGGCGGCAGGCCAGGGCAGGGCGCGTGGACCAGGCGGCAAGGCGTGCGTGTGTCGGACGCTGGCCTGGGGCGCGCCTGTCCGCTGGCGCGGACCGGGGCGGCGCGCTTGTTACAATCCCAAGGCTTTGCTGGCGCCTGCGCGCCGCGACAATGCGCCCGCGCGCTGCCTGCCGCCCTCTGTTGCAGGCCTTGGCGGCCGGTGCCCACCGTTCCGGTTTTTTGACTCTACCCACCACGCATCCATGGCATTGATCGTTCACAAATACGGCGGCACGTCGATGGGCTCGACCGAGCGCATCCGCAACGTCGCCAAGCGCG
>CAZKDU010000439.1:0-1528 GCA_964551485.1 uncultured Burkholderiaceae bacterium | reverse complement strand
CCTTGAAGTCCAGGATGCGCGAGAACACCTCGGCACCCACCACCAGGGCCTTGCTGGCCGAACCGCTCTGGATCATGGCGTCGGCCACGGTCAGGGCGTAGACGAAGCCGCTGCACACGGCCTGCACGTCGAACGCGGCGCAGCCGGCCACCCCCAGCTTGTGCTGCAGGATGGCGGCGGTCGAGGGAAACACCATGTCCGGGGTGGACGTGGCGACGATGATGAGGTCGATGTCCTGGGCAGCCACGCCGGCGGCCTGCAGGGCCTGGCGCGCGGCCTGCGCACCCAAGTCACTGCTGCTCACGTCGGGGGCAGCAAAGTGGCGCGCCCGGATGCCGGTGCGCTCCACGATCCATTCGTCTGTGGTCTCCACGCCCTGGGCGGCCAGCTCGGCCACCAGGTCGGCGTTGGTCAGCCGGCGCGGCGGCAGGGCGCTGCCGGTGCCGGTGATGCGTGCGTAACGTCTCATGGTGTTATGTGTTCAGTGCCGCCGGGGCGGCGACCAGCTCAGCCACTCCATCGCCAGCCGCCAACAGGGGGGCGGCCAGGGCGATGCGGGCCTGAACCCGGTCGAGCAGCTGGTTGCGTGCCGCATCATACGCGCGGTTCAGCGCCTGCTCGAAGGCCAGCTCGTCGGCCGAGCCATGGCTCTTGAACACCAGGCCACGCAGCCCGAGCAGCGCCGCGCCGTTGTAGCGCCGGTGATCCACTCGGTTTTTGAACGCAGATAACACCGGATAGGCAATGATGGCCGCCATTTTTGTCCAGATGCTCCTGGAGAACTCGGCCCGCAGGAAGCCACCGATCATCGTCGCCAAGCCCTCGCTGGCCTTGAGGGCCACGTTGCCGACAAAGCCGTCGCAGACCACGATGTCGGTCACGCCGCGGAAGATGTCGTTGCCCTCGACATTGCCATGAAAGTTCAGATGACCGGAGTTGGCCGCAGATCGCAGGAGTTCACCGGCCCGCTTGATGGTGTCGTTGCCCTTGATGACCTCTTCGCCGATGTTCAGCAGGCCCACCGAGGGGTTGGCATCGCCCTTGAGCACCGAGACCAGGGCCGAACCCATGAAGGCGAACTGCAACAGGTGCTCGGCCGTGCAGTCCACGTTGGCGCCCAGGTCCAGCACCGTGGTGGCGCCGCCGCGGGCATTGGGCATCTGGGTGGCGATGGCCGGGCGGTCGATGCCGTCCACAGTCTTGAGCAGGTAGCGCGCGATCGCCATCAGCGCGCCGGTGTTGCCGGCCGACACCGCGGCCTGGGCCTCGCCCAGCTTGACCTGCTGGATGGCCACGCGCATGGACGAGTCCTTCTTCTTGCGCAGCGCCACCTCGACCGGGTCGTCCATGCTCACCACCTCGGTGGCCGGCACCACACGGGCGCGCGGGTGCAGGTCACCCCCCAGCGCCTCGGGCCGCCCCACCAGCAGCAGGCTGGCGACGGGGTGCTGGTCCAGGAACTGCCGGCAGGCCGGCAGCGGGACGCGGGGGCCAAGGTCGCCCCCCAAGCAATCCACGGCGAGAACGA
>CAZKDU010000438.1:0-1534 GCA_964551485.1 uncultured Burkholderiaceae bacterium | reverse complement strand
CCATCATGATGAGCCCGATCCCCGGCGCGACGCCGACCAAGCCCGGTTCCTGCACGCAGCCGCTGCCCGGCATCTTCGCCGACGTCGTCGACGAGGCCGGTGAGCCGGTGAAGGGCGCCGAGGCCGGCGGATACCTTGTCATCACCAAGCCCTGGCCCTCGATGCTGCGGACGATCTGGGGCGACAACCAGCGCTACATCAATACCTACTTCGGCCAGTTCCCGGGCAAGAATCTCTACGTCGCCGGCGATTCGACGCATCGCGACAAGGACGGCTACTACTGGATCATGGGGCGCATCGACGACGTGCTGAACGTCTCGGGCCACCGCATGGGCACGATGGAGATCGAGTCGGCGCTGGTGGCCAAGACCGACCTGGTGGCCGAAGCCGCCGTGGTGGGCCGCCCCGACGACCTGACCGGCGAAGCCATCTGCGCCTTCGTGGTGCTCAAGGGCGCCCGCCCCACCGGCGACGAGGCCAAGAAGATCGCAACCGAGCTGCGCAACTGGGTGGCCAAGGAAATCGGCCCGATCGCCAAGCCCAAGGACATCCGCTTCGGCGACAACCTGCCCAAGACCCGCTCGGGCAAGATCATGCGCCGCCTGCTGCGCTCCATCGCCAAGGGCGAGGCCATCACCCAGGACACCAGCACCCTGGAAAACCCGGCCATCCTGGAGCAACTGGCGCAGACCGTCTGAGTGGCTTCTGCCGCCGGCCGGCGGTCATGCTCTGGTTTTCATAGCGTGACCGCCAGTGCTGGCAAGGCCTTCGGGCCGATTTGATCAATTCCTCATGAAAAAGCCCCGGCATGCCGGGGCTTCTTTTTTGGGGCGTGGTGTTGGGTGCACAGGGCTGCTTCCATCCCCCTAAAGCCTGCGGGCCTCAGGGGGATGCCCCGTGGCCATGATGGGCGGCCGGGCGGCCGGGCGGCCGGGCGGGCAGGGGGCACAACACGCGCCCGCCCCCTCGGCCGTGCGGGCCAGGCCCGCGGCGGGGGCGCAGCGCCCCCCGGCCCATCAGGCCACGACCTTGGCGATGGACGCGCAGACGTGGGCGATGTTCTTGCTGTTGAGCGCGGCCACGCACATGCGGCCGGTGTCGGTGCCGTAGACGCCGAACTCGCTGCGCAGGCGCACCATCTGGTCCTTGCTCAGGCCGGAATAGCTGAACATGCCGATCTGGCTGGTGATGAAACCCATGTCCTGCTTCACGCCGGCGGCCTTGAGGCCGTCGACCAGGGTCTGGCGCATGGCCTTGATGCGCACGCGCATCTCGCCGAGTTCCTTCTCCCACAGGGCGCGCAGCTCAGGGTTGTTGAGCACCGCGGCGACCACCGCGCCCCCATGGGTGGGCGGGTTGGAGTAGTTGGTGCGGATGACGATCTTCAGCTGGCTCAGCACGCGGTCGGCCTCTTCCTTGCTGGCGCACAGCACCGACAGGGCGCGCACGCGCTCGCCGTACAGGCTGAAGCTCTTGGAGAACGAGGTCGAGACGACGCAGTCCAGGCCAGCGGCGACGAACTTGCCGATCACGG
>CAZKDU010000437.1:0-1535 GCA_964551485.1 uncultured Burkholderiaceae bacterium | reverse complement strand
ACTCGCTGTGGTCGGCGATCGGCCTGCCGATCGCGCTGGCCATCGGTGCGCAGGGCTTCCGCGAACTGCTGGCCGGCGCTCACGCCATGGACCGGCATTTCCGCGAGGCCCCGGCCGCCACCAACCTGCCGCTGCGCCTGGGCCTGCTCGACGTCTGGTACCGCAACTTCCACGGCTTTGCCAGCCGCTGCGTGGCGCCCTACCACAGCGGCCTGCGCCGCTGGGCACCCTACCTGCAGCAGCTGGAGATGGAGAGCAACGGCAAACACGTGGACCGCCAGGGCCGGGCCATGCCCGTGGCCACGGCCCCGGTGGTCTGGGGCGAGCCTGGCACCAACGGCCAGCATGCGTTCTTCCAGATGCTGCACCAGGGCAGCGACGTGGTGCCGGTGGAGTTCGTGGCGGTGCGCACGCCCAGCCATGGGCTGGCGGGCCATCACGAGAGCCTGCTGGCCAACGCCCTGGCCCAGGCCAAGGCGTTGATGGTGGGCTGCCCCGACCCGCAGGACGGGCACCGCGACTTCCCGGGCAACCGGCCCAGCAGCTTCCTGTTGCTGGAGCGGCTGGACCCGGCCGGCCTGGGGGCGTTGATCGCGCTGCAGGAGCACCGGGTGTTTGTCAGCGGGGCGCTGTGGGGCATCAACAGCTTTGACCAGTTCGGGGTGGAGCTGGGCAAGCAGCTGGCGCGGGACATCGAGCCGCGCCTGGCCAGCGGCGACGCCGTGGGACTGGACCCCTCGACCGCTGGCTTGTTGCGCCGCCTGCGCACCGACTGACGCGGCCCAGCAGGGCCCCACAGGGTACGGGCCCGCATGCACAAGGGTGTCTAGGTGCCCATCTATGATGGCTGGCCTGGGGTTGCCCATTGGCCCCCACGAAAGGAGCCTGCCTTGTATGGACTGAAACACGCGGTCACGACCTGTTTTGCCAAGTACGCCCAGTGGGCGGGCCGTGCACCGCGGGCCGAGTTCTGGTGGTTCTTCGTGTTCCAGTTCGGGGTCTACCTGCTGGCCAGCCTGGCCAGCCCGCTGGTGCACCTGGTGGCCCTGCTGGTGCTGTTCTTGCCCAGCCTGACGGTGGCTGTGCGGCGCCTGCACGACCTGGACCGCAGCGGCTGGTGGCTGCTGGTGGGCTGGGTGCCGGTTCTGGGCTTTCTGCTCTTGCTCTACTGGTTTGTGCAGCCGGGCACGGCCGGCCCCAACACCCATGGCGAGGCCAGCTCGGCGCCAGCGCTGGCCCCGGGCCAGACCTGACCACGCACCCAGGACGCCTGCCATGCGCCGGGCATGAAAAAGGGCCGCTGAACGCGGCCCTTTTTGAGGGGGAGGAGGTGCCGGGGCGCTGTGTAGGCACCCCGGCGCGGACATCACATGTCCATGCCGCCCATGCCACCCATGCCGCCACCCATGCCGCCGGGCATGGCGGGGGCGTCGTCCTTCGGGGCCTCGGCCACCATGCACTCGGTGGTCAGCATCAGGGATGCCACGGACGCGGCGTTCTGCAGCGCGGTGCGGGTCACCTTGGTCGGGTCCAGA
>CAZKDU010000436.1:0-1535 GCA_964551485.1 uncultured Burkholderiaceae bacterium | reverse complement strand
GCCCGTGGCCCTTGCGGGGCGGGCCTGATTCGCTCCTGAATTCATAGCAGAGGCCTGGTGCCCCTACCCTGTGCACTCAGAGCGCGGCGATCAGCTCGGGGATGGCGGCAAACAGGTCCGCCTCCAGGCCATAGTCGGCCACACTGAAGATCGGCGCCTCCGGGTCCTTGTTGATCGCCACGATCACCTTCGAATCCTTCATGCCCGCCAGGTGCTGGATCGCCCCGCTGATGCCTGCGGCGATGTACAGCTGCGGCGCCACGATCTTGCCGGTCTGCCCGACCTGCAGGTCGTTGGGCGCGTAGCCGGCGTCCACCGCCGCGCGGCTGGCCCCGATGGCCGCCCCCAGCTTGTCGGCCAGCGGGGTGATGACTTCGGTGAACTTCTCGGCCGAGCCCAGCGCACGCCCGCCGGAGACAATGATCTTGGCCGCGGTCAGCTCGGGGCGGTCGCTCTTGGCGATTTCGCTGCCCACATAGGCGCTGTGGCCGCTGTCGGCCACGGCCGCCAGGGTCTCCACGGGGGCGCTGCCGCCCGTGGCGGCGGCGGGGTCAAAGCCGGTGGTGCGCACGGTGATGACTTTGGTGGCGTCGCTGCTTTGCACGATGGCGATGGCGTTGCCGGCGTAGATGGGGCGCTCGAAGGTGTCGGCGGCGTCGACCTTGGTGATGTCGCTGATCTGGGCGACGTCGAGCTTGGCGGCCACACGCGGGGCGGTGTTCTTGCCGCTGCTGGTGGCGGGGAACAGGAGGTGGCTGTAGTGGCCGGCGATGGCCAGGACCTGGGCAGCGAGGTTTTCTGCAAGGCCGTGGGCGAAGGCGTCGCTGTCGGCGTGCAGGACTTTGGCGACGCCCGCCACCTGGGCGGCGGCCTGGGCGGCACCCTGGGCGTTGTGGCCGGCCACGAGGACGTGGACGTCACCACCGCAGGCGGCGGCGGCGGTGATGGTGTTGAGGGTGGCGCCTTTGAGGCTGGCGTGGTCGTGTTCGGCGATGACGAGGGCGGTCATGTTCGGCGTTCCTTCTGGGTGGGGGTCAGAGGACCTTGGCTTCGGTCTTGAGCTTGGCCACGAGGGTGGCGACGTCGGGGACTTTGATGCCGGCGCTGCGCTTGGGCGGCTCGCTGACCTTGAGGGTCTTGATGCGCGGGGCGACGTCGACGCCGAGGTCGGCGGGCTTGACGGTCTCCAGCGGCTTTTTCTTGGCCTTCATGATGTTGGGCAGCGTCACATAGCGCGGCTCGTTCAGGCGCAGGTCGGTGGTGACGACGGCGGGCAGGCGCACGCTGAGGGTTTCCAGGCCGCCGTCGATTTCCCGGGTGACCTGGGCGCGGCCGTCGGCGACGTCGACCTTGCTGGCGAAGGTGGCCTGGGGCCAGTCGGTGAGGGCGGCGAGCATCTGGCCGGTCTGGTTGCAGTCGTCGTCGATGGCCTGTTTGCCGAGGATGACGAGGCCGGGCTGTTCTTTGTCGGCCAGGGCCTTGAGCAGTTTGGCCACGGCCAGGGGCTGCAGTTCGAGTTCGGCCGGGGTTTCCAC
>CAZKDU010000435.1:0-1539 GCA_964551485.1 uncultured Burkholderiaceae bacterium | reverse complement strand
GACACGGGCGCGGCCACCAACGCCGTGGGGGCCTGACACCATGGCCAAACGGCTCACCCACCAGTTGGCCTACCGCGCCATCCGCATCGAAGGCGGTCTCATCCCCGCCGAAGAGCTGACCCGCCTGACCCTGCTAGCTGACCCCAAGGGCACCGAGCAGACCGAGAGCCACTACCGCATTGCCAAGGGCCTGAAGCTGCGCGACGAGATTGCGCGCGACTTCAAGATTGCCCTCAACCTCTGGCAAGACTTCAAAGCCCTGCGCCAGCGGCAAGACGTGCGGGCCCATGAAGTCACCGTGCGCGAGTGGCTGCTGCCGCTGCTGCGCGACGTGCTGCACTTTCACGATGCGGCGCGTCGTACTGCCATCGAGAAGGCTGGCCACCAGTACGCCGTGGGCCGTGCCGGGAACGGTGGTCGCGTGCCGCTGGTGTTCGCCGGATTCGACGAGCCGCTGGACGCCGCCGCAGAACGCTTCGGCGAGACCAACCCCGATACCGGCAAGACCCGCCGCCGCAGCCCCTTCATGCTGGCGCAAGAGGCGCTGAACGCCAGCGACGCATCGCTCTGGGCCATCGTTAGCAACGGCCTGACGCTGCGCATCCTGCGCGACAACGCCAGCCTCACGCGCCCCGCCTACATCGAGGTGGACCTGGAAGCGCTCTTCAACGAGGAGTTGCTAGCCGATTTCAGCGCCTTCTGGCTGCTGGCACACGCCACCCGCTTTGGTACGGCGGAGACACAGCCCAACGACTGTGCTTGGGAGCGTTGGCGCAATGCAGCGCTGGACGTTGGAGACACCATTCGCGGCGCGCTGCGCAAGAACGTCACTGCGGCCCTCCGTGAGTTGGGCACGGGCTTCCTCTGCCACCCAGCCAACGTGGCGCTTCGTTCCGTCCTGCAGACCGCTGAAGGCGGCTACGACCGCCAGGCCTTCTTTGAAGAGCTGTTGCGGCTGGTCTACCGGCTCATCTTCCTGGCCACCGTGGAAGACCGCCGAGACCGCGGCACGGGCGAGCGTCTGGTCTTCACGCCGGATGCCGCCGACGATTCCAAGGTGCGCTACCTGGCCGGTTACTCCATGACGTGGCTGCGCGAGCGGGCTGTACGCCGCAGCCAGCATGACCGCCATGCCGACCTCTGGCAAGCGCTGACCATTACCTTCGGCGCACTGGCACGCGGCGAGCCCGCATTGGGCCTGCCGGCCCTGGGGGGCCTGTTCGACACCGACCAGTGCCCGAAGCTGGACGCTGCCCAGCTGGACAACCGCCATCTCTTGGCTGCCGTCTTCCAGCTCGGCTGGTTCCGCGCCGATGGCGGGCTGTCGCGCGTCAACTACCGCGACATGGGCCCCGAGGAGCTGGGTAGCGTCTACGAAAGCCTGCTGGAGCTGGTGCCCGACCTGCAGGGGCTCGCATCGCCCGTCACCGCACGCTTGGCGTTTGTCGGCGACGACGAGACCGACGCTAGCACCAAGGGCAACACGCGCAAGCTCACAGGCAGCTACTACACCCCCGATAGCCTGGTGCAAGAGCTAAT
>CAZKDU010000434.1:1282-1540 GCA_964551485.1 uncultured Burkholderiaceae bacterium | reverse complement strand
GATCTTGGCGCCCATGCCCTTTTCCCAGGGCTGGACGCTGATGGTGCGGGCATCCAGCAGCGACACGTTGGCCACCTGGCTCAGCGGCACCATGGAGCCGTAGTAGTCGACCTGCACCGTGTCCAGCAGGGCCGGATTGGCACGGCCGGTGCGGATCTTGCCCAGGTTGTTCTTGAAGGCGGTGATGGACTGGTCCATCTTGGCCTCGGCGTTCTTCTTGATGTCGGCAATCGTCGTCATGCAATTTCTCCTCAGGCG
>CAZKDU010000434.1:0-1272 GCA_964551485.1 uncultured Burkholderiaceae bacterium | reverse complement strand
GTGCACCAGGGTGCCCTCGTCCTCGCCCAGGACCACGCGCTTGAGCGCCCCGTTCTTGAAAATGGAAAACACCTTGACCGGCAGCTTCTGGTCACGGCACAGCGCAAACGCGGTGGCGTCCATGATGCCCAGGTTCTGCGCCATGGCCTGGTCGAAACTCAGGGTGGTGTAGCGGGTGGCGCTTGGGTCCTTCTTGGGGTCGGCGCTGTAGACACCGTCGACCTTGGTGGCCTTGAGCACCAGCTCGGCACCGATCTCGGCACCACGCAGCGCAGCCGCCGTGTCGGTGGTGAAGAAGGGGTTGCCGGTACCGGCGGCGAACACCACCACCTTGCCCTCCTCGAGGTACTGCAGGGCCTTGGGCCGCACATAGGGCTCGACCACCTGATCGATGGCGATGGCCGACATCACGCGCGCCGTCAGGCCGGCCTTGTTCATGGTGTCGGCCAGGGCCAGCGCGTTCATCACGGTGGCCAGCATGCCCATGTAGTCGGCGGTGGCTCGGTCCATGCCAACCGAGCCGCCGGCCACGCCGCGGAAGATGTTGCCGCCACCAATCACCACGGCCACCTCGACGCCCATGCGGGTCACCTCGGCCACCTCCTCGACCATGCGCACGATGGTGGCACGGTTGATGCCAAAGGCATCGTCACCCATGAGCGCTTCGCCGGACAGCTTCAGCAAAATACGCTTGTGGGCGGGGGTGGACATGGGCGGGCTCCTTGTGGGTCGGGTGTTGGGACGTGAGTGTAGCGGTCTGCTGCGGCGGTATCGTGCGGGACCGGTGGTTCACCGCGGTGCGCGGTGCAGAAAAAAGCCGGGGCACAGGGCCCCGGCTGGACGGGCTGGCGCGGGCTTCAGGCCGTGGCCTTGGCAGCCGCCACCTGGGCAGCCACTTCGGCAGCGAAGTCATCGACCTTCTTCTCGATGCCCTCGCCCACCACGTACAGGGTGAACCCCTTGACGCTGGTGGCGGCGGCCTTGAGCATCTGTTCGACGGTCTGCTTGTCGTTCTTCACGAACGGCTGGTTGAACAGCGAGACTTCCTTCAGGTACTTCTGCACCGAGCCTTCGATCATCTTGGCAGCAATGTCGGCGGGCTTGCCGGACTCGGCGGCCTTAGCAGTGGCGACCGAACGCTCGCGCTCGATCAGGTCGGCCGGCACGTCGGCGCTGGTCAGCGCCACGGGCTTCATGGCGGCCACGTGCATGGCCACGTCCTTGGCGGCGGTTTCGTCGCCGTCGAATTCGACCAGCACACCGATGCGGGTG
>CAZKDU010000433.1:0-1547 GCA_964551485.1 uncultured Burkholderiaceae bacterium | reverse complement strand
GCCGTCAGCGACGCTGTCAGCGTGCCCGTGATCGCATCCGGCGGGGTCGGCAACCTCGACCACCTGGCCGACGGCGTGCAGCAGGGCGGGGCCGACGCGGTGCTGGCTGCCAGCATCTTCCACTACGGCGAGTTCACCGTGCGCCAGGCCAAGCAGTGCATGGCCGCGCGCGGCATCCCGGTGCGCCTGGAGGACGCGGCATGAACGTGCCCGACCGTCGCCAACCCGGGCAGGTGAGGGCTGCCGCCCGCAGCATGGAGGCCCTGGCATGAACTGGCTCGACGAGGTCCGGTGGGACGCCCAGGGCCTGGTGCCCGTGATCGCTCAGGAGCAGGGCAGCGGCGACGTGCTGATGTTCGCCTGGATGAACCGCGAGGCCCTGCAGAAGACGGCCGAACTCGGCCGCGCCGTGTACTTCAGCCGCTCGCGTGGCAAGCTCTGGTTCAAGGGCGAGGAGTCCGGTCACGTGCAGACCGTGCACGAGATCCGCATGGACTGCGACAACGACGTGGTGCTGCTGCGTGTCACCCAGCTCGGGCACGAACCCGGCATCGCCTGCCACACCGGGCGCCACAGCTGCTTCTTCCAGCGTTACGAGGCCGAGGCGGCCCCCGCCGGCCAGGGCCGCTGGCGCAGCGTGGAGCCGGTGCTCAAAGACCCCGAATCCATCTACCGCTAGGCCACTTCCGCATGACCTCCACAGACACCCTGCTGCGCCTGGCCGCGGTGATCGAAAGCCGCAAGCCCGCCCAGGGCGGTGACCCCGAAACAAGCTACGTCGCGCGCCTGCTGCACAAGGGTCCGGACGCCTTCCTCAAGAAGATCGGCGAGGAGGCCACCGAGGCCGTGATGGCCGCCAAGGACCTGGACCACGGCGGCGACGCCAGCAAGTTCGTGGGCGAGATGGCCGACCTGTGGTTCCACAGCATGGTGGCGCTGGCCCACTACGGCCTGAGCCCGGCCGACGTGGTGGCCGAGCTGGCGCGCCGCGAGGGCCTGAGCGGCCTGGAAGAAAAGGCGCTGCGCAAGGTGCGCGAGCGCGAAGCCAATCAGGACTGAGGCGCCGCCATGCACACGCCCGACACCCTGGCGTCGCTCAAGAGCGTGAGCCTGGTCAGCTATGTGCTGCACCTGGTGGTGGCGGTCGGCGCGCTGCTGCCGGGCGGGCAGCTCGGCCCGCTGCTGCTGCTCGTGGCCCTGGTGATCGACCTGGTGAAGAAGGGAGACGCCGAAGGCACGTGGCTGGCCTCGCACTTCGGCTTTCGCATCCGCACCGTGCTCTGGGCCGGGGTGCTGTACGTGCTGACCGCGCCGCTGTGGCTGCTGCTCATCGCCCCGGGCTGGCTGGCCTGGGGGTTGATTTCCCTGTGGTTCCTCTACCGCATCGTCAAGGGCATGGTGCGGCTGAACCAGCAACAACCAATGGACGCCTGAACCCCATGTCTGACATCCCCAGCGCCAACTGCCTGTTCTGCAAGATCGTGGCCGGCCAGATCCCCTCGCGCAAGGTCTACGAGGACGAGCACATCTACGCCTTCCACGACATC
>CAZKDU010000432.1:0-1584 GCA_964551485.1 uncultured Burkholderiaceae bacterium | reverse complement strand
GCGGCGGTGCAGGCGGGCGGCCATCACCTCGTGGATCGAGGGGTTGGCGCTGGCGTTGTTGTCGAGGTCGTCGGGGTCGGTCGCGGACAGGCTCGTGGGGGATGGGTGTTGGGACATGAAAACTCCACAGGGAACAACCCGGCGAAGTTAGGCCCGGCCCATGACATGGGCACGAAGGCGCGGTGACGATTTGGTGACGGGGCCGTGCCGCAGGGCGTGCGGGCCGCGCGCCTCAGCCGCGCGGCGCCAGGTGGCCCAAGGGCCAGGCCGCGCTGGCCTTGACCTCGCCCAGCGAGAAGCTGGTGTGCAGGTCTTTCACATTGGGCAGGTTGAGCAGCACCTCGCGCGCGAACTGGCTGAAGCTGTCGAGGTCGCGGCTGACCACCTGCAGCTCGAAGGTGCCGGTGCCGCTGATGTAGTGGCAGGAAACGATCTCGGGGATGCGGTGGATCGCCTCTTCCAGCGCGCGTGTCACGTCGCCGGTGTTGCGCACCGCGTCCAGGCGCACGAAGGCCAGCACGCCCAGGCCGATCTTGTGGCGGTTGATCTCGGCGCGGTAGCCGGTGATGTAGCCGGCCTCTTCGAGGGCCCGCACGCGGCGCCAGCAGGGCGCGGCACTCAGGCCCACGCGCGCGCTGAGCTCGGCGTTGGTGAGCCGGGCGTCGGTTTGCAGGGCGTGCAGGATGGCCAGGTCGAACTTGTCCAACGTTTCCATGAAATGGATTTTGTGGCAATTTCCTTTCTTGTGCATCGAATATTTGGGCAAAGAAAGCAAAGATTTATCCAGGGGATCGGCCTACACTTTGCGACATCCCTGGAGACGCCTGACATGAACGCCCCGCTGCCCGAACACATCCTGCGCGCCCTGGATACCGTGACGCTGGACGACAAATACCGCCTGGACCAGGGCCGGGCCTTCATGAGCGGGGTGCAGGCCCTGGTCAAGCTGCCGATGCTGCAGCGCCTGCGCGACCAGCGCCAGGGCAAACACACCGCCGGCTTCGTGAGCGGTTACCGCGGCTCGCCGCTGGGCGGCTACGACCAGGCGCTGTGGAAGGCCGCGCCCTACCTGAAGGCGCAGGACATCGTGTTCCAGCCCGGGGTCAACGAGGAGCTGGCGGCCACCGCGCTCTGGGGCACACAGCAGCTGGGGTTTGCGCCGCCTGGCAGCCAGCGCTTCGACGGGGTGTTCGGCATCTGGTATGGCAAGGGCCCGGGGGTGGACCGCTGCGCCGATGTGTTCAAGCACGCCAACCTGGCCGGCACCACGCCGTGGGGCGGGGTGATCGCGGTGGCTGGCGACGACCATGTGGCCAAGAGCAGCACCGCCGCCCACCAGAGTGACCACATCTTCAAGGCCTGCGGGCTGCCGGTGTTCTTCCCGGCCAGCGTGCAGGAGATCCTGGACCTGGGCCTGCATGCCTTCGCCCTGAGCCGCTACGCCGGCGTCTGGGCCGGCATGAAGACCATCCAGGAGATCGTGGAGTCCAGCGCCACGGCGCTGATCGACCCCGAGCGGGTACAAATCCGCCTGCCCACCGACTTCGCCATGCCACCCGGCGGCGTGCACATCCGCTGGCCCGA
>CAZKDU010000431.1:0-1588 GCA_964551485.1 uncultured Burkholderiaceae bacterium | reverse complement strand
TCGATCTGCTCCAGCCGCAGGCCGGCCTTGGCCAGGGCCTTGCGTGTGGCCGGCATGGGGCCGGTGAGCATGATGGTCGGGTCGGCCCCGCTCACGGCCGTGGCCACGATGCGCGCGCGCGGCGTCAGGCCATGGGTGCGGCCCGCGGGCTCGGAGCCGATCAGCAGCGCCGCCGCGCCATCCACGATGCCCGAGGCGTTGCCTGCGTGGTGCACGTGGTGGATGCGCTCGACCTGCGGGTAGCGCGTGATCGCCACCGCGTCGAAGCCCAGCGCGCCGAGCTGCTCGAACGAGGGCTTGAGCGCGGCCAGGCCTTCCAGCGTGGTATGCGGCTTGATGAACTCGTCGCGCGCCAGCAGGGTCTGGCCCAGGGCGTCGCGCACCGGCACCAGGGCAGCGTCGAAATGGCCGGCCGCCTGGGCCCGGGCAGCACGGCGCTGGCTCTCCAGCGCGAAAGCGTCCACGTCCTCGCGGCCGAAGCCGTCGAGCGTGGCGATCAGGTCGGCACCGATGCCCTGGGGCACGAACGCCGTGGCCAGGTGGGTGGCCGGGTCCTGCGCCCAGGCGCCGCCGTCCGAGCCGATCGGCACCCGGCTCATGCTCTCCACGCCGCCGGCCACCACCAGGTCTTCCCAGCCCGAGCGCACCTTCTGCGCCGCCAGGTTGACCGCCTCCAGGCCCGAGGCGCAGAAGCGGTTGAGCTGCACCCCGGCGCAGCGCCAGTCCCAGCCGGCCTTGAGCGCGGCCACCTTGGCGATCACCGAGCCCTGCTCGCCCACCGGCGAGACCACACCCATGACCACGTCGTCCACCTGGCTGGTGTCCAGGCCGTGGCGGCGCTGCAGCTCGCCCAGCACACCGGCCAGCAGGTCGATCGGCTTGACCTCGTGCAGGCTGCCGTCCTTCTTGCCCTTGCCGCGCGGCGTGCGGATGGCATCGAACACGAATGCTTCGCTCATGGGGAGACTCCTGGGTGACGGGGCCGAAGAGAGGGGCTCAAGACCGGGATGGAGTATATTCTTTTCACCAAGCAAATGCTTTTTTAAAATGGTCCCGCCGGCGACAGCCCGGCGCCCACCCAAGAGGCCCGCCATGATCGAACGCACGCTTTTCAATGCCGACCACGACGCCCTGCGCGACAGCTTTCGCCGCTTCTGCGAGCGCGAGATCCTGCCGTTCCATGCCGACTGGGAAGAGCAGGGCTTTGTCGACCGCGCCGTCTGGCAACGCGCCGGCGAGCACGGGTTTCTGTGCATGAGCCTGCCCGAGGCCTATGGCGGCGCCGGCGGGGACAAGCTGTTCAGCGTGGTGCAGATGGAGGAGCTGGCCCGCGCCGGCGCCACCGGCATCGGCTTCGGCCTGCACAGCGAGATCGTCGCGCCCTACCTGCTGCACTACGGCAGCGAGGCGCAGAAGCAGCGCTACTTGCCGCAGCTGGCCAGCGGCGCCATGGTCGGCGCCATCGCCATGAGCGAGCCGGCCGCCGGCAGCGACCTGCAGGGCATCCAGACCACCGCGCTGCGCCAGCCCGACGGCAGCTACCTGCTCAACGGCAGCAAGACCTTCATCACCAACGGCTGGCACGCCG
>CAZKDU010000430.1:0-1589 GCA_964551485.1 uncultured Burkholderiaceae bacterium | reverse complement strand
CACCGGGTTGGCGTACTGGCCGTCCACCAGGGCCTCGAACACCTTGCCGGGCTTGGCGCCCTTCCATTGTGAGGACGAGCCCGAGAGCAGCCAGCCCGCGGTCATGGAGCTCATGGGCACCAGGTTCATGCCGGTACCCAGCAGTTCGGAGAGCTTCTTGGCGAAGTGGGTCTTGCCGATGCCGGGCGGGCCGAGCAGCAGCATGGGCGTGACCTCCAGGCCGTCGCGGCTGTCCTGGCTCAGGGCCACGTGGCGCTTGACGTCGTCGAGCACCTCGGTGAAGTTGGGCAGGGTCTGGTAGAGGTCGGCCATGTCGGGCACGCCCGAGGGCTTGACCTGGAAGCGCTCGGGACCGCGCTCCAGCATGCGCTGGTAGGTGGCGCGCAGGCTTTCATGTTCACGCGCCTCGGGGCCTTGCAGCTTGGCCAGCTTGCGTTCCACGTCTTCGGGCAGGAACACGCTGCGCATCTGGGCGATCGGCAGTTTCAGGGTGGGGCGTTGCGGGACGAGACTGCGGGATTCCATCGTGCACTCCTTGAACAAACCACGCCTTCATTCAAGCACAAGGCATGCCCGTGTGCATGCCGAGAAAAACCCAGCTTTGTGCCCTTTGTTGTGCACGCGCGAAAAAAAAGCCACCCGGGCGGGTGGCTCTGTGTGGGGCAGGCGCGGCCGGTCAGGCGGCGGGGGCGCCCAGCAGCTGCTGCAGCTCGCCGCTTTCGTACATCTCCATCATGATGTCGGAGCCGCCGACAAACTCGCCCTTGACGTAGAGCTGCGGGATGGTGGGCCACTGGCTGAATTCCTTGATGCCCTGGCGGATGGCGTCGTCTTCCAACACATTCACCGTGGCGATGGAGCGGCCGTCGAGGCCGCAGGCCTTGAGGATCTGGATGGCGCGGCCGGAAAAGCCGCACTGCGGAAAGCTGGCGTTGCCTTTCATGAACAGCAGCACCTCGTTGTTCTTCACGAGGTCGGCGATGCGTTGCTGGGTGTCGCTCATGGCGATGCTCCTGGGGTCTGAAACGGTGAAATGCGGTGACATAGGGCGCAGCGGCCACGGCCGCTGCGCGAAGTCGCAATTATCCCTGCTCCGCCATGCCCTTGCCGGGGCCGGGCCACTGCCCGCCCGTGCAGCGCTCGAGACCGGCCAGGTCGCGCCGGCTCTGCACCCGGGTGAAGCCAGCGGCACCCAGCAGTCCGCGCACGGCGGCGGCCTGGTCGAAGCCGTGCTCCAGCAACAGCCAGGCCCCGGGCGCCAGGCGGGCCGGCGCCTGGGCCACGATCTGGCGCAGGTCGTCCAGGCCGTCGGGGCCGCTGGCCAGGGCCGACAGCGGCTCGTGGTGCAGCGCGGCCAGGTGCGGGTCGGCGCTGGCCACGTAGGGCGGGTTGGAGACGATCAGGTCGAAGCGCCCGGCCGCGCCGCCGTCCTGCGGCGCCAGCGCGGCCAGCCAGCGGCCCTGGCGCAGCACCAGTGGCAGCCCCAGGCGCGCGGCGTTGGCGCCGGCCACTGCCAGGGCGTCGGCGCTGGCGTCGCTGGCCCTGACGCGCCCGCCCGGGCGCTGGTGCTGCTGGGCCAGGGCGGTGGC
>CAZKDU010000429.1:0-1610 GCA_964551485.1 uncultured Burkholderiaceae bacterium | reverse complement strand
GCGTGCAGGCCGAGCTTATTGCTGATGGTCGTGGTGGTCTTGATCATGGGTCCTTCGGGCCTGGTTCTGCGGTGCAGTGATGGCCAGCGACATCACGCCCTGTGCGCCGCCCGCCAGGGCACGCGCCACCAGGGCATCCAGGGTTTCATGGCGGTAGCTCACGGTCCTGAGCAGCATGGGCAGGTTGACGCCGGCCACCAGCTTGGAGTTCACGCCGTCCACCAGCTTCTGCGCCACGTTGCAGGGCGTGGCGCCGAACACGTCGGCCAGCACCAGGATGCCGCCGCCGCCCAGGCTGTGGCCGAGCTGACTCAGCGCCACCCGGGCCGTGGCCAGGGTTTCGTCGGGCGACACATTGGGCTGCACGTCCAGGGCCGTGACCGCCGGGCCGCAGTCCGGGAACACGTGCAGGGCGCATTGCCGCAGCGCATGGGCCAGCGGCGCGTGGGCCACGATCAGGATGCCGTTCATGGCGAAATTATCCCGCCTGGCTGGCCCGTGCCGCCGTGGTTGTGGTGCATCACAAACAAATCCGGCCTCAGCCCTTGACGCAGCTCAATCTTTTGCTCTGATTTTAATAGCAAATCACCCAATAACCCTGTCACCGTCAATGCAGTTGCAGCCCCTCGAAGAAGCTGTCGGCCACCCCGGTCGGCAGGGCCTGGGTCGGCGGCTCGATCAGCACCGCCTGGAACACCCATTCGCCGCGGCCGAACCACAGGGCCTGGGCACGCGCCGGCTGGCCGCTGTTGGCCTGCCGGCCTTCGAGCTGCAGGCGCTGGCCGGGCGCGGGCGCCCCCTGCACCGGCTGCGCCCGCTCGGCCACCGGGGCCGGGGTGTGCAGCGTCGCCAGCAGCGCGGCCCGCCAGTCGGCCACGGCACGCCCTGCCTGGGCCGCGTCAGCCAGCCGGGCCGCGGCCACCGCGAAGGTGGCTCCACCGGCCTCGCAGCCCTGCATCTGCAGGCGCACGGCCTGGCCGGCCAGCGGCACCTCGCGCGCCGCCGCATCGGGCTTGCAGGGCAGCAGAAAGCGCAGACCAGCCTCGTCGTGGCGCGCCTCGCGCCAGTTGAAGGTGGGGCTGCAGCCGCCCAGGGCGGCGGCGCATAACACGAGTGACAGGCAAGGCAGGCGCATGCGGGCATTATCGGTTTGCCAACACAATGCAGCCCATGAACTCCCTCGACGGCATCCGCGTGCTCGACCTGTCCCGGGTCCTGGCCGGCCCCTGGTGCACCCAGACCCTAGCCGACCTCGGTGCCGACGTGCTCAAGGTCGAACGTCCGTTGGTGAATGGCGTGGGCGGCGACGACACCCGGCGCTGGGGCCCGCCCTTCCTGCAGGACGAGCAGGGCCAGGACACCGCCGAGGCCGCCTACTACCTCGGCACCAACCGCAACAAGCGCTCGCTGACCTGCGACATCGCCCGCCCCGAGGGCCAGGCCCTGATCCGCGCGCTGGTGCCGCACTGCCAGGTGTTCGTGGAGAACTTCAAGGTCGGCGACATGGCGCGCTACGGGCTGGACTTCGCGTCGCTGCAGGCCCTCAACCCGGCCCTGGTCTACTGCAGCATCACCGGCTTCGGCCAGACCGGCCCCTATGCCGGGCGCGC
>CAZKDU010000428.1:581-1612 GCA_964551485.1 uncultured Burkholderiaceae bacterium | reverse complement strand
GGCGTGGGTGCCGCTCTTGTCGCCACGCGAGATGAAGGCGGCGTTGGCGCCGGCCAGCTTCTTCAGCGCCTCGACGATGTCGCGGCCCTTGGTGCCCACCGGGTCGGCCTTGGGCCCGATCAGCACGAAGTCGTTGTACATGACCGGCAGGCGCTTGAGGCCAAAGCCCTCGGCCACGAACTTCTCCTCGGCGGCTTGGTCGTGCACGAAGACCACGTCGGCGTCGCCGCGGCGCGCCATGTCGAGCGCCTGGCCGGTGCCCAGGGCCACGACCTTGATGTCGATGCCGCTGGCCTTCTTGAACTCGGGCAGCAGGTGGGCGAACAGTCCCGACTGCTCGGTCGAGGTGGTCGAGGCCATCACGATGCCCTGGGCCGCCGCCGACCACGACGCGACAGACAGCAGGGCCACCGAGGCCCACTTCACCAGGGCCCGGGCCCCGTTCGATGAAACGCTGTGCAGAACACTCATCCGATTTCTCCTTTGACGAATTGCTGGGCCGCCTCCGGCAGCGGCCCGTTGAAAAAGTCGTGCACCGACAGGTCGGCCAGCACCCGGCCCTGCTCCAGGTAGACCACCCGGCTGGCCAGGCGCTTGACCTGGCCCAGGTTGTGGCTGGCGAACACCAGGGTCATGGGGCCGGCCTCGGCGTCGCCGGCCGCGAACTCGGCCAGCAGCGCCTCGACCTCGCGCTTGGCATTCGGGTCCAGGCTGGCGGTGGGCTCGTCAAGCAGCAGTACCTCGGGGCGCAGGGCCCAGGCGCGCGCCAGCGCCAGGCGCTGCTGCTGCCCGCCCGAGAGGTGGCGCGCGCCACGCTGGGCCTGCGCCTCCAGGCCGACGCGGCGCAGCGCTGGCAGGGCCTGGGCACGCGCCGCGCGCCAGCCCTGGCCGGCCAGCCACAGGCCCAGGGCCACGTGGTTCTGCGCGGTGCCATGCAGCATGTGCGGGCGCTGGAACAGCATGGCCTGGCGCGCCCGGTGGTCCACCTCCCGCCGGCCATCGCCCAGGTCCACCAGGCCGTGCAGCACGCG
>CAZKDU010000428.1:0-571 GCA_964551485.1 uncultured Burkholderiaceae bacterium | reverse complement strand
TTGCCGCTGCCGTTGGCGCCGATCAGGGCCACGCGCTCGCCGCGCCACACCTGCAGGTCCACGCGGTCGAGCGCGGTGGTCTGGCGAAAGCGCAGGCTGGCCTGCGCCAGGGTGAAGAGCGCGCTCACCGCGCCAGCTCCGTGGACAGGTGCTCGAGCGCGCCGTCGCCGCGACCAAGCCAGCGCCGCAGCAGGCCCACGCCGGCGTGCAGGGCCAGCACCACACCGAGCAACACCAGGCCCAGGGCAAGGGCCAGCGGCAGGTCGCCCTTGCTGGTTTCGAGCGCGATGGCGGTGGTCATCACGCGCGTGAAGCCGTCGATGTTGCCGCCCACGATCATCACCGCGCCGACCTCGGAGATGGCGCGGCCGAACGCGGTGATCAGCACCATCAGCAGGGCGTAGCGCTCGTCCCAGGCCAGCAGCAGGCTGCGCAGCAGTGCGCCGGCGCCGAGCGAGCGCAGCTGCTCGCCATGGGCGCGCTCGGCGTCCTCGACCACCTGGCGCGTGAGCGCCGTGACCACCGGCAGCACCCGCAGCGCCTGGGCCAGCACCATGGCCTTGAAGGAGAA
>CAZKDU010000427.1:0-1613 GCA_964551485.1 uncultured Burkholderiaceae bacterium | reverse complement strand
CGCGCCGTGGGAACGTCGAGGGCGTGCTGGGCGCGAAAGGCACGGATGATCTGGCGCTCGTTGGCGGCGGTGAGTGCGAGTGCGGCGGTGATGCTCATTGGCCCGGCCCTTTCGGGCGAAGGGAAGACCCACGGCGCAACGTTGCCGGCCGGCGTGCCGAGGACCGTCGCATGGGTGGCGTGGTGAAAGATAGCCTGGAAGGTCCGTCACGCGCGGTATCGGCGCTGGCGCGGAAGCGCTCGCCGGCGCCGGCTGGCCGGACGTCTGGGTGAGGCAGCGGTGCGTGAGCCGCGGATGCGCTGGTGCCCATGGGCCGTAAATGTGTGCGTTTGCACGCCGTCTGACGAACGGTCAAGTTACGGCCGCGCGGACGTGCCCGCGACCGGGGATGCCGGCCCCCGCCTGGCGGGGGGGCGCGTCCCGGCGTGAGGCGGGCCCCCCAAGGATGGAGGCGTCGATGATACGGTGGTGCGCTGTGATGGGCCTTGTCCTGGTGGCGGCGTGCACGCCATCAGGCCTCACGCGGGAGCAGGTGCTTGCGGAGTACGGCCCGCGCTTCGACTCGCTGCGCGGGCGCATGCAGACACTCGCGACCCTGCTGCCGGCACGCGGGTCGGTGCGCCAGTCGGCATGCTCCCGCCGCCCGGATCCGCCGCCCATGTACGACGGGATCATGCGCCGCTACAACACCGATGTGATGATGGAGCACCACCTGGCCGGGACCTCGCCGGGTACTGACTCCACCTTCAGGGTGGCGGATGTGCATCCGCTCCTGGCGGCCGTGCGGCGCTTCCAGCAGCCTCCGGCGACACCGACCCAGTATGACGTGCAGCGACTGAAGGACGACGCCGACAGCGCGCTCGCCATCCGCTATGTCCTGGTGAACCGCGTCGTGGAGCTTACCTGGCCTCGGGTCGAGCGCGCCCGGCTCCGACCCAACGGGGTCTCGCTGGAAGCGTTCCTGGTGGACCTGCAGGCAGTCGATGTCGTGTGCTCGGTCCGTTATGGCGCCAGCCTGCCGGTGGTGCTGGTCCAGCCGGGGACGCGCGACACGACGCTGCAGCGACCCCTGGTCGAGGCCGCGCGCGACTCGCTGCGGCACGTCGTGGCCACCGCGCTCGGTGGGTACCTGCGCTACTGAACGTCTTCACCGGGAAGCCGGTGCCGATGGCAGGACCATGGAGGCGAAAGCGCGGCTTGGTGTGGCCGCACCCAGGAACGCGGAAGCCTGGCAACTGCAACGCGCTGTCAGCTGGCTGTACGAGCGGCCGAGTCGGCAACCGGGCGATTGGCGCAGTGCTCACTGAGCAGGCGCCAGTTCCCCCGGTGCTGAACCCAGATCTGACCACAGGTCTGGTCGTCACTCACTGCCGTACCCTCGAAGCGCCCGGTGCCCCGCCAGCGGCTCGTGACCCGCGCCGTGCCGCCTACCACGACGACCTGACTGCCGGTGCGGACCGCTGTGGTCAGAACGTAGCTCGTGTCGGACAAGAACCCGAGGGATTGACGCCGCGTGCTGATGCCGCCGCGCGACGAATAGTAGTGGTACTCGGTGGCCAAGAGCGTCGATACCGTGGTCGTGTCCTTGGCGACCCAGGCCGAATCGTACCGGG
>CAZKDU010000426.1:0-1613 GCA_964551485.1 uncultured Burkholderiaceae bacterium | reverse complement strand
GACCACGGCCCCGCTGTCCTGCAGCCGGTACTCGAGCGCCTCGGGACCGAACAGCAGCGACAGCGGCACCGCCACCGCGCCCATCTGCAGCACCGCCATGTAGGCCACGGCGGTCTCGAAGCGCTGCGGCATGACAATGGCCACGCGGTCGCCCGCGGCCACACCCAGGGCCTGCAGGCCGTGCGACAGGCGGCTGGCTGCGTGCTGCAGCTCGGCGTAGGAGTGAAAAACGGTCGCAGCCCTTGTCGATGCTTGCTGGATTGCTATTCTTTTGGAAGCATCTGGCGCCACCGCCCAGCGCCCGCAGCAGGCCTGGGCGATGTTGAAGCGCTCAGGCACCTGCCAGCCGAAGCTCTGGTGCAGGCGGGCGTGGTGGTCGTGCTCGGGACTCTGGGCCATGGCGCCGCTCCTTATGATCCGGCGAATGTACCAAGCCCGACGCCTTTCGCGCAGCGAGCAGCAGCCGCTGCGCCACCTGAGCCACCATGTGCGCCTGTGGGGCGCACCCGGCGGCGCCCACCCGCCGCTGATGCTGGTGCACGGCTGGATGGACGTGGCGGCCTCCTACCAGTTCATGGTGGACGCGCTGTCGCCGGCCTTCTTCGAGGGCCGCTTCATCCTCGCGCCCGACTGGCGCGGCTTCGGCGGCAGCACCGGCCCCGCGGTGGAGAGCTACTGGATGCCCGACTACCTGGCCGACCTGGAGGCCCTGCTCGACCACCACGCCCCGGGCCAGGCGGTGGACCTGGTGGGCCACAGCATGGGCGGCAACCTGGCCATGGCCTACGCCGGCGTGCGCCCGGCGCGGGTGCGGCGCCTGGTCAACCTTGAGGGCTTCGGCATGCCCGCGACCCGGCCCGAGCAGGCCCCGGCGCGCCTGGCCCAGTGGCTGGACGAGTTGCAGGCCCTGCGCGGCGGCGCACTGGCGCTCAAGGCCTATGCCGACGCGGCCGGTGTGGCGCGCCGCCTCATGAAGACCAACCCGCGCCTGGGTGCCGACAAGGCCGAGTGGCTGGCCCGGCACTGGGCCCGCCCCAACGCCCAGGGCCAGTGGGAGGTGCTGGGTGACCCGGCGCACAAGGTCGTCAACCCCTACCTGTACCGGGTCGAGGAGGCACAGGCCCTGTTCGCGCGCATCAGCGCCCCGCTGCTCGCGGTGGAGGCCGCCAGCGACAGCCTGGGCCAGTGGTGGAAGGGCCGCTACACCCTGGCCGAGTACCACCAGCGCCTGCAGGCCGTGGCCAATGCCCGCGTGGCCGTGATCGAGGACGCCGGCCACATGCTGCACCACGACCAGCCCGAGGCGCTGGCGCGGCTGATCGAGGACTTCCTCACGGCCGACACCTGAGGCTGGCCGCGCGCGGGGCCGGCCTCCGGCGCTCGCGGCCCGGGCTGGCCCCTGCCCCACCCGGCCGCCCCGTCCACCCGGCCCGCCCTGACCCGACCGCTGCCGGCCGCTGCTCATTTGGCAGGCACCGCGTGGGAAGCCGCGCCAGGCAAGGCTTTGCCGGGTTGTTCCTGCGGTGTTCCCCAAACTTGTCCACAAGCGCTGTGGATGAACGGCCAGCACCGCCGGCGGGCCGTCTTGCATGAGAAAATCACGGGCTACCCGA
>CAZKDU010000425.1:0-1617 GCA_964551485.1 uncultured Burkholderiaceae bacterium | reverse complement strand
GTCTTCTGCGGCCCGATCGGGTGCAGGGTGGAGACGGTGAGCACGTGCGGGTACCACTCGATCATGATGTGCGGGTAGTAGGTCAGCCAGATCGCGCCATGCTTGGGCGGCTGGCCGCCACGGTAGTCGAGCAGGGCCTGCTGCCAGCGCTGATAGACCGGCGAGCCGCCGGTGGCGTCGGCCTTGCCCAGGCGGTTGGCCACGCCCACGGTCTGCACCGAGTACTGCGGCTTGAACTCCCAGCGCAAGTCGTCGCAGGTGACGAACTGGCCCAGGCCCGGGTGGAACGGGCCGACGTGGTAGTCCTCGAGGTAGACCTCGATGAAGGTCTTCCAGTTGTAATGGCACTCGTGCAGCTCGACACGGTCCAGCACGTGGCCGGAGAAGTCGAGGTCGGCGCGTGGGCCCAGGCCGGCCAGGTCAGCCGCCACGTCGCGGCCCTGGCCCGGGCGGGCGGCCTCGAACAGCAGGCCGTTCCACTCCTGCAGCGGGTAGTTGTGCAGGTTCAGGCAGGGGTCTTCGGCGAAGTGCGGCGCGCCGATCAGCGTGCCCGTGGCCTGCGGGCCGGCCAGGTTGTAGGTCCAGCGGTGCAGCGGGCAGACCAGGTTGCCGCCGCTGGCCTGCGGCACCTGGCCGCGGCCCTTGAGGATGACCGCCTGGCGGTGGCGGCAGACGTTGGAGATCAGCTCCACGCCCTTGGGCGTGCGCACCAGGGCGCGGCCCTCGCCCTCCTGGGGCAGGGCGTGGTAGTCGCCAACCTCGGGCACCGAGAGCGCGTGGCCGACGTAACGCGGGCCGTGCTGGAACAGCGTGGCCATTTCGCGTTGAAACAACGCGTCGTCAAAATAACTGGAAACGGCGAGCTGGCTGGCGGCCTGTTGCAGTTGAAGACTTAAATCAGACATGGGTGACCTGACCTAAAGACTTGCCCCTTGAACCAGGGGCGCGGGTAAGCGCCAAGCGCGATGGGGAATGCCGGTTTTTCGGGACGGACGGGCCGGAGCGCCGCAGCGCGCCGCGCACGCGCGGGCGGACCGGCAGAGCGACCGGCGATTGTACCCGCTGCCGGCCCGCCATCCGCTGTGTCCGGGCCCATGGTGGCCGGGTGGGTGTCTGTCCCTGGCCGGAGCCCGGGAGGGCGGTACGGCCCTGGTGGCAGCGGGGAGGGGATGGGGTGGCGGCGCACGGCCTAAAATCCGGGTTTTTGCGAATTTCCCCCATGCCCAAGGCCCCTGCTTCCCCTGCGCCCGCTGCCGCGGACACGCCCGCCAGCTACGAGGTGGCGCTGGCCGAGCTGGAGCAGCTGATCGGCCGGCTCGAATCGGGCCAGCTGCCGCTGGACCAGCTCATGGGCAGCTACCAGCGCGGCGCCGCGCTGCTGGCGTTCTGCCGCGAGCGCCTGAGCGCCGTGGAGCAGCAGGTGCGCCTGCTCGACGAAAGCGGGCTCAAGCCGTGGACGCCTGCCGCGTGAGCCCCGAGACCCCGACCTTCGACCTGGCGCCCTGGAGCCGCCGGGCCCTGGCGCGTGTGGAGGCCGCGCTCTCGGCCTGGGTGCCGGCCAGCGCGCCGGCCGGGCTGGGCGAGGCCATGCGCTACGCCGTGCTCGATGGTGGCAAA
>CAZKDU010000424.1:0-1620 GCA_964551485.1 uncultured Burkholderiaceae bacterium | reverse complement strand
CTGTTTGCCAACAAGCTGTACCGCCAATGGTTCGGCGTGCAGACCCTGGGCCACCTGCAGCTGGTGCAGCAGGCCGGCTCGCCGGTCTACCAGCCGGCCGACGAGGCGCTGACCGACGTTGATCCCTTCGTCGGCCTGCCCACCGACAGCCTGGCCGGGGCCACAGCCGGCAATGCCGAGCTCTTCGTGCCCGAGCTCGGCAAGTGGCTGGAGGTGCGCTCGCGCTACCTGAACTGGGTCGACGGCCGGCTGGCGCAGATGGTCATTGCCACCGACATCACCCCGCGCCGCAACGCCGAGGAACAGGCCGCGGCCCAGGCCGAGCGCGCCCAGACCGCCAGCCGACTGATCACCATGGGTGAGATGGCCTCCAGCGTGGCGCACGAGCTCAACCAGCCGCTGACCGCCATCAGCAACTACTGCACCGGCATGGTCACGCGCGTGAAGAAGGGCCAGTTCAGCAACGAGGACATGCTGGTGGCGCTGGAGAAGACCGCACGCCAGGCCCAGCGCGCCGGCCAGATCGTGCAGCGCATCCGCTCGTTCGTGAAACGCAGCGAGCCCAACCGCACCCTGTCGGACGTGACCAGCATGGTCGACGACGCGGTCGAGCTGGCCGACATCGAGCTGCGCCGCCGCCACGTCAACCTCAGCAACTACGTGGCCGCGCGCCTGCCGCGCCTGCTGGTCGACCCGATCCTGATCGAGCAGGTGCTGATCAACCTGCTGAAGAACGCCGCCGAGGCCGTGGACATCGCCAAGCGCCCGCTGTCGCGCCGCCACGTGGAGCTGCGAGTGATCCCCAAGACTGTGGAAGACCAGGCCGTGGTCGAGTTCACGGTCAGCGACTCCGGCATGGGCCTGTCCGACGAGGTCAAGGAGCGGCTGTACGAGGCCTTCTTCTCCACCAAGGCCGAGGGCATGGGCATCGGCCTGAGCCTGTGCCGCTCCATCATCGAGTCGCACCACGGCCGCATCAAGGCGGAGAACCTCTACAATGGAGAGGAGGTTTTGGGGTGCAGTTTCTCCTTCTGGATCCCGGTGCCGCCCGCCACAGAATCTGCAGTTCCCCCCAGCCCGAGAGTCACGGCATGAGTTTGATCCCGAAAAAAGGCACGGTCTATGTGGTCGATGACGACGAGGCCGTGCGTGATTCCCTGCAGTGGCTGCTCGAGGGCAAGGACTACCGGGTGCGCTGCTTCGACTCGGCCGAGTCGTTCCTGAGTCGCTACGACCCGCGCGAAGTGGCCTGTCTGATCGTCGACATCCGCATGGGCGGCATGACCGGCCTGGAGCTGCAGGACCGCCTGATCGAGCGCCGCTCGCCCCTGCCCATCGTCTTCATCACCGGCCACGGCGACGTGCCCATGGCGGTCAACACCATGAAGAAGGGCGCGATGGACTTCATCCAGAAACCCTTCAACGAGGAAGCCCTGGTCACCCTGGTCGAGCGCATGCTCGACAGCGCCAAAGACTCGTTTGCCGAGTACCAGCAGGCCGCCAGCCGCGACGCCCTGCTCTCCAAGCTCACTGGCCGCGAGGCCCAGGTGCTCGAGCGCATCGTCGCCGGGCGCCTGAACAAGCAGATCGCCGACGACCTGGGCATCAGCATCAAGACGG
>CAZKDU010000423.1:0-1623 GCA_964551485.1 uncultured Burkholderiaceae bacterium | reverse complement strand
GGCGGTCAGCTTCATCTTCAATTGCATAAGGGTTCTCCAGCGGTGGAGGTGAGGGGAATGGGCGTCACGCCAGCATTTGGGGCGCATGGGCAACAGGCCAGCACCTTAACGCAATTTCCAGGCCCGATCCATAGGGGGAACCTGTGCGTGTGGCCACGGCGGCTTCAGACCAGGCGGGGCTCTGCCGGTGCCGGGTGGCCCGCCTCGGCCAGGGTGCTGGCCAGGGCCTCGGCCAGGCTCTGGCGCACCAGGCCATCGATCTCGTCGCGCAGCTGGTGGCCCAGCCGCTCGGCCTGGGCCTGCAGCAGGCGCGGCAAGAGCTCGGCCAGTAGCGGGGCCAGCTCGGCCTGCACGCGGGCCAGCAGCACCGGGGCCAGCTGCTGCAGCACCTCGGTTGAAGGGCGCGGCTCGGGCACTGTCGCGCCGGCACCGGGCTGCCAGCTGTCGCCAGCCTGCAGCGCGGGGGGCTGGTCCGGGGTCTGGACCCCGTCGGCTTCAGCCGCGGCAACGGTGTGGTTCGCCTCGGGCAGCCAGCCCAGGGGCTCCAGGGTGGGCAGCACCTCGGTCAAGGTGGGCACAAAGGCCGGTGGGCGGCGCGGCCCGTTGTCGGGTGGCAGGGCGTCCAGGTCCGAGAACATCGGTTCATGGCGTTGGCCGGGATGGGACATCATTCCTCCTTGAGCGCCAGGTCGTGGCGGGTGATGGCGTAGCCACGGTCGGCGTAGTGCTTCCAGCGCTGGCGCGCGGCCTGGCGGTCGGGGTCGTCGAGCGTGACCACCTCGATCAGGCGCTCAAAGCGCTCGAAGCCCGGCGGCACGGCCTGGCCCAGGTTCAGCAGCACCGGGTGCGCAGGCACCCCATCGAGCGCCGGCGCCAGCAGCACAGGCGAGGCGTCGCGCAGGCGCGCCTCGCTGCCGGCATGGCAGTGCGGGATGAAGGCCAGCGGTGCGAAGGTCCAGAGCGTGGTGTCCAGCCGCTGCAGCAGCTCGGGTGCGGCTGTGACCACCACACGCACGCCCTGCCCCACGGCCTTGCGCAGCAAGCGGCAGGCGTAGCCGAGCTTGTCGGGCGCGTTGAAGTGGAAGGCCACCTCGGTCATGGGCGGCGGCGGGCAGTGGCTTTGGCGGCGGGTTTTCGCGAGGCCTTGGGTGCTCCTTTTTCAGGAGCATCGGCGCCAGGCTGGGCAAGGGCCAGCAGGTATTCGAGCAACAAGCCCACGGGGCGGCCGGTGGCCCCCTTGGCGGCGCCGCCCTTCCAGGCAGTGCCGGCGATGTCCAGGTGGGCCCAGGGATAGCTGGCAGCAAAACGCTGCAGGAACTTGGCCGCGGTCACGGCGCCAGCCGCACGGCCGGCCACGTTGGCGACGTCGGCGAAATGCGTCTTCAGGCCCTCGGCATAGTCGTCGTCCAGCGGCAGGCGCCAGCAGGGGTCGAGCGCGGCCTCGCCGGCGGCCTGCAGGGCCGTGGCCAGGGCGTCGTCGCTGGCGAACAGGCCGCTGCGCACCGCGCCCAGCGCGATCACGCAGGCGCCGGTCAGGGTGGCGATGTCGACCACCGCGCGCGGCTTGAAGCGCTCGGCGTAGCTGAGCGCGTCGCGCAGGATCAGGCGGCCCTCGGCAGCGGT
>CAZKDU010000422.1:0-1625 GCA_964551485.1 uncultured Burkholderiaceae bacterium | reverse complement strand
CCTGCCCGCGGGCATGGCCGCGCTGTTCAGCGCCGCCGGGCGCGAGGCGGCGCGCGCCACCACCTTCGACTTCGGCTTTGCGCTGGGGCCGCGCATCAACGCCGCCGGCCGCCTGGCCGACATGACGCTGGGCATCGAGTGCCTGCTGACCGACGACCCGGCGCGCGCTGCCGAGCTGGCGCGCACGCTGGACGGCATCAACCGCGAGCGCCGCGAGATCGAGGGCGGCATGCGCGAGCAGGCGCTGCAGCTGGTGGAGTCGCTGGTGGACGAGGACGACGCGCCGCCGCCGGCCCTGTGTGTGTTCGACCCCGACTTCCACGAGGGGGTGGTGGGCATCGTGGCCTCGCGCCTGAAGGACAAGCTGCACCGGCCCTGCTTCGTGTTCGCCGCCTCACAGGCACCGGGCAAGGAGCACGAGCTCAAGGGCTCGGGCCGCTCCATCCCCGGCTTTCACCTGCGCGACGCGCTCGACCTGGTGGCCAAGCGCCACCCCGGGGTGCTGCTGCGCTTCGGCGGCCACGCCATGGCCGCCGGCTGCACGCTGGACGAAGAGCACTTCGACACCTTCGAGCAGGCACTGGCCAAGGTCGCCGCCGAGTGGCTGGACGCCGCCACCCTGACGCGCCGCCTGGAGACCGACGGCCCGCTGCACCCGGACTACCGCCGCACCGACATGGTCGACACCCTGCACCACGCGGTCTGGGGCCAGGGCTTCGCGCCGCCGACTTTCAGCGAAGAGGTGGAGGTGGTGTCGCAGCGACTGGTCGGCGAGAAGCACCTGGCGCTCAAGCTTCGCCATCAGGGCCAGCCGGTGGACGGCATCTGGTTCGGCCACACCGAACCGCTGCCGGCGCGCGTGAAGCTGGCCTTCCGCCTGGACGCCGACGAGTGGCAGGGCACACGCCGCGTGCGCTTCCTGGTGGAGGGCGCCGAACTCTGAGCCAGCGCGCACCAGCCTGAAGAAAACCGGCCCCAGCCCTTGTCTGAACTGGTTCAGTCGCTATGAATTCAGGAGCATTCCGGGTGAACCAGCCGGCTGCTGGCGAGGCCGCCGTGGCTCAGGACGCGGCGCCGGCCTTGACCTTGGCGGTCATGTCCTCGATCGGCTTGCCCACGCAGTGGGGCTTCCAGTCGAAGCGCTCCCAGGCCTCGGTGTAGGCCACCTGCTCGGTCAGCGCCACACCCTCGGGGTTGGTGCCGCGGTAGACCACACAGGCTGTGCCCTCCGGGGTCATGCCGATCGAGACCAGCTCGAACGAGCCCGGGTTGGCCATGCGCCGCTTGACCGCCGTGACCACCAGCAGTGCACGCTCGAAACGCGCCTCTTGTGCCACGGCCTGCACGGCGGCAGTCTCGTCCACCTTGGCGCCGGGCGGCGGCGTGCTCACGCTGACCCCGTCGGCCGGGCGTGTGGCCTGCGGCACGGCGGGCGCCGGTTCGGGTTTGTAGGTGCGGAAGAAGAACTGCCCCATCAGCAGGGCCGCCACCACCACCACGAGCGCAAGCAGCTTGGACATGGGCGCCCCCGCGTCAGACGTTGAACAGGAAGTTCATCACGTCGCCGTCCTTGACGACGTATTCCTTGCCTTCGCTGCGCATCTTGCCGGCGTCCTTGGCGCCCT
>CAZKDU010000421.1:0-1641 GCA_964551485.1 uncultured Burkholderiaceae bacterium | reverse complement strand
AGCCGCCGGCGAAGATGTGCGAGAAGCTGTTGGGAAAGCGGTTGTACTCGGGCGGGTGCAGCACCGCGATGCGCTCGCGCACTTCCTGCAGCAGCTCCAGCGCGCTGCGCCGCGAGGCCGGGTCGAAGTCGCAGTGCAGCCGCATGTCGAACACCGAGAACTCGATCTGGCGCAGCATCGCCAGGCCGGACTGGAAGTTCTTCGCCGCGAGCATCTTGTCGAACAGCGCGCGCGGCAGCGGCGCGCCCGAGTCCACGTGCCGCGTCATGTGGCGCAGCACCTCCCACTCCCAGCAGAAGTTTTCCATGAACTGGCTGGGCAGCTCGACCGCGTCCCATTCGACGCCGCGGATGCCGGCGACGCCGAGATCGTCGACCTGCGTCAGCATGTGGTGCAGGCCGTGGCCGAACTCGTGGAACAGGGTGATCACGTCGTCGTGGGTAAGCAGTGGCGGCTGGCCGTCCACGCCCTCGGCGAAGTTGCAGACCAGGTGGGCCACTGGGGTCTGCAGCGTGCCGCTGTCCGGGCGCAGCCAGCGGGCGCGCACGTCGTCCATCCAGGCACCGCCGCGTTTGCCGGTGCGCGCCGCCGGGTCCAGGTAGAACTGGCCGACCAGCTCCATGCCCCGGTGGGCCCCCTCGGGGTGGGCACGCTCGATGCGGTAGAACTCGACCGAGGGGTGCCAGACCGGCGCCTGGTCGCGCCGGATCGACACGTCGAACAGGGTCTCGACGATCTTGAACAGCCCGGCCAGCACCTTGGGTGCGGTGAAGTAGGGTTTGACCTCCTGCTCGCTGAAGGCGTAGCGCGCTTCCTTGAGTTTTTCGCCGATGTAGGGCCAGTCCCAGGCCTGCGGGTCGGCCAGGCCCAGTTCCTGGGCCGCGAAGGCGCGCATGTCGGCCAGGTCGCGCTCGGCGAAGGGTCGGGCGCGTGCCGCCAGGTCGCGCAGGAACCGCACCACCTGCTCGGGTGACTCGGCCATCTTGGGCACCAGCGACACCTCGCCGAAGTTGCGGTAGCCGAGCAGTTGCGCCTCTTCTTCGCGCAGCGCCAGGATTTCCTCGATCAGCGCGGTGTTGTCGAAGCGCCGGGCTTCGCCTTCGGCCTGGTCGGAGGCGCGCGTGGTGTAGGCGCGGTAGAGCCGCTCGCGCAGGGCGCTGCGGTGGGCGAACTGCATCACTGGCAGGTAGCAGGGCATCTTGAGCGTGAGCTTGTGGCCGGGCCGGCCCTCGGCCTCGGCGGCGGCGCGGGTGGCCTGCAGCACGTCGGGCGGCAGACCGGCCAGTTCGTCGGCCTCGGCGTAATGGGCCCAGGCATCGGTGGCGTCGAGCGCGTTCTCGCTGAACTTCTGGCTGAGCTCGGCCTGGCGTTCCTGGATCTGGGCGAAGCGGGCCTTGGCCGCGCCCTGCAGCTCGGCGCCGCCGAGCACGAAGTTGCGCACCGCGTTCTGGTGGGCCTGGCGCTGCTCGGCGTTCAGGCTGGCCGGGTCGATGGCCTTGTACTGGGCGTAGAGCCGCTCGTCGGCGCCCAGGCGCGTCCAGAACTCGGTGACCTCGGGCAGGGCGGCGTTGTAGGCGGCGCGCAGTTCGGGGGTGTCGGCCACGCTGTTGAGGTGGCTGACGGCGCCCCAGGCCCGGCCCA
>CAZKDU010000420.1:0-1645 GCA_964551485.1 uncultured Burkholderiaceae bacterium | reverse complement strand
CGATCACCCCATGCAGGCTGGCCAGGGTGTCGCCGATGCTCACGCCGGTGCGCACCGGGGCGCGGCCGGGCTCGCCGGTGAGGTGGCGCAGGCCGCCCATGCCCTCGGCCACCAGGGCGAAGCCGGGCTTGTCCCGGTAGGGCCCGGTCTGGCCGTAGCCGCTGATGCGCAACACCACCAGGCCCGGGTTGGCCGCCGTCAGGTCGTGCGGGTCCAGGCCCCAGCCCTCGAGGGCGCCGGGGCGAAAGTTTTCCACCAGCACGTCGGCCTCGTCCGCCAGGCGGCGCACGATGGCCTGGCCCTCGGGGTCGCGCAGGTCGAGCGCCAGCGAGCGCTTGTTGCGCGACTGCACCTGCCACCAGACCGAGGTGCCGTCCTTGACCATGCGCCACTGGCGCAGCGGGTCGCCACCGCCCGGACCACCTGCGCCGCCCTTGGGCGGCGGCTCGACCTTGACGACCTCGGCGCCGAAGTCGGCCAGGGTCTTGGCCGCGAACGGCCCGGCGATCAGCTGGCCCAGCTCCAGCACCTTGAGGCCGGCCAGCGGGCCGGCGGTGTGCGCAGACGCCATGGGCTCAGGCCTTCTTGCGCGGCGCGGCCTTGGCGGCGGCCGCCTTCCTGGGCTGCTGCGCCCCCAGCAGGTCGTCCAGGGCCTTGACGATCTCGGCCTCGATCTTGCCCTTGAAGGCGCCGAGCAAGAAACCCAGGCGCGCCTGCAGCTCGAAGCGGTCCTTGGTCACAGCCAGGCTGCCGTCCACGCCGCTGCGGGTGAAGCTCACCAGGTCTTCGGTCCTGCCCTCTTCGTAGGTGCATGCCATGTCGAACTCGGCCTCGGCCTGCTCGGCCCACTGGAACGCCAGCTTGCGGGCGGCGGCCAGGCCTAGGGTGTGTTCGCGCGTGATGTGGATGTCAGCCACGGTCGGTCTCCTTGTGGTCCTTCTGGTCTGTGTCGGTATGGGACGGGCGTGCGCCGCTTGAAGGCAGCGGCGTGCCCGGCCGGGGGTCGGTGGGGTCGGCCAGGCCCGGGGCCGGAGCGGGGAGCTGGCTCGGGGGCGGCACCAGGGTGCGCAGCGACTGCAACCGAGCCAGCCGGGCCTCGGGCGGCTGCTCGGCCAGGGCCCGCACTGCATCATAGAACCGCGCCCAGTCGCGGCCCTCGCGTTCGAACAGGGCCTCGAAGCCCGGCACCAGCTCGTCGTAGGCGGCCTGTGCGCCCAGGGCGGCGTTGTTGGCGCGCGCCACCCAGGCGTCGTAGCCGCGGAACACGCCACGGGGCGTGACCCAGCCGTCACGCAGCGTGGCGTAGCGGGCCCGGAAACGCACCATTGCTTCGTTTTTCATAGCAAACTTGTCAGCATTGGCAAGGGCTACAGGCTCTTTTTCCTCATAGATCTGGCGCAACTCGTCGCGCGTGGCCTGCACCAGGGCACGGAACTGGTTGCGCCGCGCATCGAAAGCCGCGTACTCCTGGCGCGCGGCGTCGTCGGCCTGGCTGGCCAGCCAGCGCGCGCTGCCCAGGCGTTCGACCGCGGTGGCAAACGACTCGTTGAACAGCGTGTCGTCGCGCGCGAACGCCACCTGGTGCGCCAGCTCGTGGAAGACCATGCGCGCCCACTCGCCCTCGGGGTAGCCGATGAAGGTGTTG
>CAZKDU010000419.1:0-1646 GCA_964551485.1 uncultured Burkholderiaceae bacterium | reverse complement strand
GCGCAGGTCGCGCTGGTAGCGCGCCAGCGTGCCGTACAGCAGCAGCGCGCGCTCGGCGCGGTTGAGCTGCAGCAGGCCGGACAGCGCGTCGATGTTCTTCTCCACCAGGGTGGACTGCTTCTTCAGCGCGTGGCTCAACCAGTCGCCGGTGGCGGCCAGCACCGCCAGCAGGTCCTTGGGCTGGTCCTTGGCGAACTCGTCGAGGTAGAAGAACAGCGTGCCTTCTTCGTAGGGCCCGCGCCACTGCGCATAACGGTCCAGGAAGGCGCGCGGGTCGAGCTGGCCGTGGCCGCGCCAGAGCTCGTTGGCGCCGCAGCGCCGCTCCAGGAACTCGCGCAGCCGCTGCAGCACTGGCAGCGGCCAGACCAAGTGCCGCCCGGCCAGCAGCAGCAGGCCGTTGAGGTCGCGCCGCACGTTGAAGCGCGAGCCGTGCTTGGCCACCAGCGTCAGCACGAAATGCGAGCACATCAGGTCCAGCACTGGCGCGTCGGCCAGCCCGGGCGAGGGATAGGCCCGGCCCGTCACCACCTCCTGAGCTGAACGCTTGACCATGTGTGCCGATGCCTTATTTTGCTGCACGCTGGATTCCACGATAGCGCAGAGCCGCATGCCAGGGAAGCCCTGGCGGGCCGATCTGACGCGTGCACACCTCAGCGCCCTCGCCATATACCTTCAGAACGGTAAAATTACCTCAGTTCTGACTTTCACCCATATCACAGGAAACCACCATGTCCCACGCCAAGACTCCCGCCACCCACGCCCCCGCTGACGCCGTGGAATCCATCGTCCCCGTGATCCCGGTGGTGCTGCCGGTGGTCGGTGGCCTGCTGATGTTCCTGCTGGCCTTCATCGCCGTCTTCATGGCCTGAGGCCTTTTCGGCCCCGAACCTGGGTCCCGCAGGCGGACTGCGCCCACCTTTGTTTGCAGCATAAAGTCATGCAGGTTTTGCATGACTTTGGCCCAGCAGGGCTGGCGCATCGCCAGCCAACTTCATAAAATCGACATCCCAGCCGTCCTGCGGGCTGTGAGCTTTGTTCACGCCCCGTGTTTGCCGCCGTGGCAAACCGCCTGCCGACTGAGCAGAGAAGCCGTTTTTTCAAAGTGAACGCCGGGGCCCTCCCGCTCTGACCCTGTGCCGATGCACGCGCTGCATGGGCCCGGGGTTTTGGCGCATCCGGTGCCGTCCGCTTTGAAAAGACGATTTTCAACTTAGGAGCTTTCCGATGAACTCACCCACGATGCAGGGCCTGACGATCAACCCGCCCAGCCACGTCAAGAACGCCAAGCTGATTGCCTGGGTGGCCGACATGGCCGCACTGTGCAAGCCCGACTCGGTCTACTGGTGCGACGGCAGCCAGGCCGAATACGACCGCCTGTGCCAGCTGCTCGTGGACGCCGGCACCTTCAAGAAGCTCAACCCGGCCAAGCGCCCCAACTCCTTCCTGGCCGTGACCGACCCCTCGGACGTGGCGCGCGTGGAAGACCGCACCTACATCTGCTCGGCCAAGAAGGAAGACGCCGGCCCGACCAACAACTGGATGGCCCCGGCCGAGATGCGCACCACGCTGCAGCCGCTGTTCGACGGCTGCATGAAGGGCCGCACCATGTACGTGGTGCCGTTCAGCATGGGCCCGCTGGGCTCGCC
>CAZKDU010000418.1:0-1647 GCA_964551485.1 uncultured Burkholderiaceae bacterium | reverse complement strand
CGTGATCACCGGCCTGATCAAGGCCAACATCCCCACGCGCATCGCGTTCCAGGTCAGCAGCAAGATCGACAGCCGCACCATCCTCGACCAGATGGGGGCCGAGGCCCTGCTGGGCATGGGCGACATGCTCTACATGGCCAGCGGCACCGGCCTGCCGGTGCGGGTGCACGGTGCCTACGTGAGCGACGACGAGGTGCACCGCGTCGTCAACTACCTGAAGAGCCAGGGCGCGCCCGACTACGTGGAGGGTGTGCTCGAGGGCGGCACCGTGGACGGCGAGGACGGCGCGCTGGGCGAGGGAACCGAAGGCGGCGAAAAAGACCCAATGTACGACCAAGCCGTGGAGGTGGTGCTCAAGCACCGCAAGGCCAGCATCTCGCTGGTGCAGCGCCACCTCAAGATCGGCTACAACCGTGCGGCCCGGCTGGTCGAGGACATGGAGAACGCTGGCCTGGTCAGCGCCATGAGCGGCAGCGGCCAGCGCGAGATCCTTGTGCCCAGCCGCGCCGAGTGAGAAAGGATGTCCATGACCCTGCCCTTGTCCCCGCGAGCCCGCCTCCGTTCCCTGGTTGCTATCGCATTGATAGCAGTTACGCCAGTCGTGGCAAGGGCTGGTGCCATGGAAAGCCTGGAAAGCTTTGTGCGTGAGGTGAAATCCGGGCGTGCCGACTTCACCCAGGTGGTGACTGCGCCCAAGCGCGAGGGCGAGGCCACGGCGCGCACCAAGACCTCCAGCGGCAGCTTCGAGTTCGTGCGGCCCAACCGCTTCCGTTTCGTCTACAAGAAACCGTTCGAGCAGACCATCGTGGCCGACGGTCAGACCCTGTGGCTGCACGATGTGGACCTGAACCAGGTCACGGCGCGCAAGCAGGCCCAGGCCCTGGGCTCGACCCCGGCCGCGCTGATCGCCTCCGCGCCCGACCTGCGGGCCCTCAAGGCCAGCTTCGAGCTGCAGGCCGAAGCCGACCGCGACGGCCTGCAGTGGGTGCTGGCCAAACCCAAGGCCAAGGAGAGCAGCCTGCATAGCGTGCGCGTGGGCCTGCGCCAGGGCGCGCGTGGCCCCGAGCTGGCGGCGCTGGAGATCCTGGACAGCTTCGGCCAGCGCTCGGTGCTGAGCTTCACCCAGGTGGTGGTCAACCCTGCGCTGCCGGCCAGCAGCTTCGCCTTCAAGCCCCCGGCCGGCGCCGACGTGGTGCGGCCGTGAGCGGCCAGTCGGCTCGCTGCGTGGCGCTGTGGCGCCGCGCCGGCGCATGAAGCCCGTGGCCGCGTCAGGAGCCGGGCCGGCCCCGCTGGCCGAGCGCCTGCGCCCGGCCCGCCTGGCCGAGGTGATCGGCCAGCAGCACCTGCTGGGCCCGGGCATGCCGCTGCGCATCGCCTTCGAGTCGGGCCAGCCGCACAGCTGCATCCTCTGGGGTCCGCCGGGCACCGGCAAGACCACCATCGCGCGCCTGATGGCGAACGCCTTCGACGCGCAGTTCATCACCATCAGCGCGGTGCTCGGCGGTGTCAAGGACATCCGCGAGGCGGTGGAGCGTGCCGAGGCCGTGCGCCAGGGCCTGCAGCCGCGGCGCACCCTGGTCTTCGTGGACGAGGTGCACCGCTTCAACAAGAGCCAGCAGGACGCCTTTTTGCCGCACGTGGAAAGCG
>CAZKDU010000417.1:0-1656 GCA_964551485.1 uncultured Burkholderiaceae bacterium | reverse complement strand
CCCGCAACCTGACCGGAGACGGCGAGCCCGTGGCGCTCGACACCGCCATCGTGACTTCGGAGTTCTTCGACGTGTTGGGCGTGCGGCCGGCGCTGTACTCGCGCACGAACTCGGCGAACACGCGGTCCTTGTACTCGGCGGCGAAGTTGACGTGCTCGATCTCGATGCCCACCACGTCGGCCACGGCGGCGGCGTCCACGAAGTCGGCGTTGGACGCGCAGTACTCGCTGTCGTCGTCGTCCTCCCAGTTCTTCATGAAGATGCCGACGACCTCGTGCCCCTGCTGCTTGAGCAGGTGCGCGGTCACGGCCGAGTCCACGCCCCCGCTCAGACCCACCACCACCCGTTGCTTGCGACCTGTTGCTGCCATGGCGCCATTATCCCAGCGCCCACACTTGCCGCAGGCCGCCGGGGGTATTGGTCATTTTGGCCTCCGGCCCTTGTCGATACTGGAGAGCTTGCTATGAATTCAGGAGTTGTGAGCGGCCAGTGACCTGGTGCGGTGCTGGCCGCGCCGGTCCCCGTGGTCCGGCGTGGCGCGGCTCAGGCGCCGGGCCCGGCCACGCTGGGGTCGGTGTGCACCAGGTCCAGCGGGAAGCGCTGGCCGCGCAGGTGGTCCTCCATGCAGCGCAGCACCAGCGGGCTGCGGTGGCGTGCCGCGCTGGCACGCACCTCGTCGGGCGTGAGCCAGAGCGTGCGCACGATGCCCTCGTCCAGCGCGCGGCCGGGCTGCAGCGTGCCCAGCTCGCCGCAGAAGGCAAATCGCAGGTAGGTGATGTCTTCGCCCGTGGCCGGGCGCTGGAAGCGCGACATGTACACGCCCAGCAGGGCCGTGGGGCGGAACAGGTGGGCGGTTTCCTCCAGGGCTTCGCGCGCGCAACCGTCCACCAGGGCCTCGCCCGGGTCCAGGTGGCCGGCCGGGTTGTTGAGCTTGAGCCCCTCGGCCGTGTGCTCCTCCACCAGCAGGTAGCGGCCCTCGCGCTCGATCACCGCGGCCACGGTGACGCTGGGTTTCCATCGTGTGTCCATGCGCCATTATCGGCACCGGGCGGGGCCCGGCAGGCCGGCGCCGGCTCGTGGGCCCACTCTAGAAGCATCAGGCTGCAGTCAGGTAAGCTAGGGATAAACGCGAAAACTTCAACGATTCCACAAGCAGAGGAGACACCCATGCTGATTGGCGTGCCCGCCGAAACCACGGTGGGCGAAACCCGTGTGGCCGTCACCCCCGAGACGGCCAAGAAACTCAAGGCGCAGGGCCACACCCTGCGGATCCAGTCCGGTGCCGGCGTGGCCGCCAGTGCCCCCGACGAGGCCTACACCGCCGTGGGTGCCGAGATCACCGACGCCGCCGGCGCGTTCGGCTGCGACCTGGTACTCAAGGTGCGCACGCCGTTCGACAACGAGGCCGCGCTCATGAAGCACGGCGCCGCCGTGGTCGGCATGCTCAACCCGTTCGACGCCAGCGGCTTGCAGCGCCTGGCCGCCGCCGGCCTGACCGGCTTCGCGCTGGAAGCCGCGCCGCGCACCACCCGCGCACAGAGCATGGACGTGCTGTCCAGTCAGGCCAACATCGCCGGCTACAAGGCCGTGATGATCGCGGCCGACAAGTACCAGCGCTTTTTCCCCATGCTCATGACGGCAGCGGGCACCGTGAAG
>CAZKDU010000416.1:0-1666 GCA_964551485.1 uncultured Burkholderiaceae bacterium | reverse complement strand
CGCCATGGGCGCGCTGGTCACCGCCCACCACCAGGGCGCCAAGGCCAACGTGGCCATGACCGACAGCGGCTCCACCGCGCTGTGGATGAGCCGCCACCGCATTCACGTGCCGATCTACGCACTCACGCCCAAGGTCGAGACCCAGCGCAAGATGGCGCTGTACCGCAACGTGCGCCCCCTGCTCATGGACACCAGCGCCGACCGCGACACCGCCCTGTCCCAGGCCGAGGGCCACCTGAAGAGCCGCCACATCGTGCACAGCGGCGATGTGTACGCCATCACCTGCGGCGAGCCCATGGGCGCGCCTGGCGGCACCAACATGCTGAAGATCTGCCGCGTGGCCTGAGGCGCCATGCGGCGCGGGCCCGGGTCTTGAAACCACCCGGCGTGTGGCGGCGTACCCCAGGCCATGTCTGACAAAACGCTTGTGTCCCCTGCCGGTGCCGCTGCACCCGGTATCCGCCGCCGCACCGGCCTCTGGGCCGCCTTGCTGGCTCTGCTCTCGGGCTGCTCCACCACCGACATCCTGGACCGCCTGGTGCCCAGCGACAGCTACCAGGCCGAGCTGGGGTTGGCCTACGGTGTGCTGGAGCGCCAGCGCCTGGACGTGTACCGGCCCCTGCAGCCCGGCCCCGGCGCCGCGCCCCTGGTGGTGTTCTTCTACGGGGGCAGCTGGACCAGTGGCCAGCGCAGCGAGTACCGCTTCGTGGGCGAGGCCCTGGCCTCGCGCGGGGTGGTGACCGTGGTGGCCGACTACCGGCTCAGCCCCCAGGTGCGCTACCCCGAGTTCGTGCGCGACGCCGCGCTGGCCGTGCGCTGGGCCCACGAGCACGCCGCGCGCCTGGGCGCCGACCCGCGCCGCCTGCACGTGATGGGCCACAGCGCCGGCGCCTACAACGCCGCGATGGTGGCGCTGGACGCGCGCTGGCTCGGCGAGCTAGGCCAGAGCCCGGCCCTGCTGGCCGGCTTCATCGGCCTGGCCGGCCCCTACGAATTTCTGCCGATTGGTGTGCCCGAGGTGCAGGTGGCGTTCGACTGGCCACACACCCAGCCCGAGTCGCAGCCGGTGAACCACGTGAGCGCCGGGGCCCCGCGCACCCTGCTGATCGCCCCGCGCAACGACACCCTGGTGGGCACCCGGCGCAACACCGAGGCCCTGGGCCGGCTGCTGCAGGCTCAGGGGGTGGACACCACGGTGCAGGTGCTCGACGGCGTGAGCCACATCACCCTGATGGGGTCGATGGCCCGGCCACTGAATTTTCTGGCACCGGTGGCCGAGCAGGTGGTGCGGTTCGTGCAGCAGAATCCCCCGGCACCTCTCAGTACCGCGGTCAAGGCCCGCTAAAATTGAGGGTTATCTACCGGCCAACCAACTCTCCCTGGGGAACTCACCATGGCACTCGTCTCGATGCGCGAGCTGCTGGACCACGCCGCCGAACACGGCTACGGCATTCCAGCTTTCAACGTCAACAACCTGGAACAGGTGCAGGCCGTGATGGCCGCGGCCGACGAGGTCGGTGCGCCGGTGATCCTGCAGGCCAGCGCCGGGGCGCGCAAGTACGCGGGCGAGTCCTTCATCAAGCACCTGATCCAGGCGGCCTGCGAGGCCTACCCGCACATTCCGCTCGTGATGCACCAGGACCACGGCACCAGCCCCAAGGTCTGT
>CAZKDU010000415.1:0-1668 GCA_964551485.1 uncultured Burkholderiaceae bacterium | reverse complement strand
GTGCGCGACATCGTCGAGCGCGGTGCGACGTGGTTCGCTGGCCATGGCCGGCACGGCCGCCAGGGGCTGCGCTCGTTCAGCGTCAGCGGCCGCGTGAAGCAGCCGGGCGTCAAGCTGGCCCCGGCCGGCATCACCTTGCGCGAGCTGGTCGACGAGCACTGCGGCGGCATGGCCGAGGGCTTCGAGCTCTACGCCTACCTGCCCGGCGGCGCTTCCGGCGGCATCCTGCCCGCGCGCATGGCCGACATCCCGCTGGACTTCGACACGCTGCAGCCGCATGGTTGCTTCATCGGCTCGGCCGCGGTCATCGTGCTGGGCAAGAGTGCCCAGGTCTGGGACCGCGCGCGCGACGCCGCGCTCAACCTGATGCGCTTCTTCGAGCACGAGAGCTGCGGCCAGTGCACCCCATGCCGCGTCGGCACCGCCAAGGCCGCGCGCCTGATGCAGGCCCCGGCCTGGGACCATGCCACGCTCGACGACCTGGGCCAGGTCATGGTGGACGCCTCCATCTGCGGCCTGGGCCAGGCCGCGCCCAACCCGGTGCGCTGCGTGCAGCGCTACTTTGCCCACGAAGTGGGAGGACCCGCATGAACGCCCCCGCCCGCACCGCCGAGCTGCACCTGCCCACGGTGGACTTCACCCTCAACGGTCAGACCCTGCAGGCGCGGCCCGGCGAGACCCTGCTTGAGGTGGCCGACCGCGCGGGTGTGGCCATCCCGCGGCTGTGCCACAAACCCGGCTACCGGCCCGACGGCAACTGCCGTGCCTGTGTGGTCGAGATCCAGGGCGAGCGCACGCTGGCCCCGAGCTGCTGCCGCACCCCCACGCCCGGCATGGTGGTGGACAGCCAGAGCGAACGCGCGCGCAAGAGCCAGGCCATGGTGCTGGAGATGCTGCTGTCGGACATGCCCGAGCAGGGCCACAAGTGGAACCTCGGCGCCGCCGGCCAGGACCTGCCGTCACAACCCCATGGCGAGCTGAGCCAGTGGGCGGCCGAACTCGGCGTGACGGTGCGGCCGGCCCTCCAGGCGCTGCGCCGCGAGGCGCCTGCTGCCGACGTGTCGCACCCCGCCATGGCGGTGAACCTGGACGCCTGCATCCAGTGCAACCGCTGCGTGCGCGCCTGCCGCGAAGAGCAGGTCAACGACGTGATCGGCTACGCCCGGCGCGGTGCCCACAGCGAGATCGTGTTCGACCTCGGCGACGCCATGGGCGAGTCCAGCTGTGTGGCCTGCGGCGAGTGCGTGCAGGCCTGCCCCACCGGGGCGCTGATGCCCAAGAGCCAGCTCGGCGCGCAGGCGGTGGACCAGCGCGTGGATTCGGTGTGCCCGTTCTGTGGCGTGGGCTGCCTGCTGACCTACAACGTCCAGGGCAACCGCATCGTCAGCGTGGACGGGCGCGACGGCCCGGCCAACCACCACCGGCTGTGTGTCAAGGGCCGCTTCGGCTTCGACTACGTGCACAGCCCGCAGCGCCTGACCCGCCCGCTGATCCGCAAGCCCGGCGTGCCCAAGGACGCCGACGCGATTGCCCAGCTCAACCGCGACAGCGCCGACTGGTCGGCCGTGTTCCGCGAGGCCAGCTGGGACGAGGCGCTGGACCTCGCGGCCGGCCGGCTCAAGGCGCTGCGCGACACGCATGGCCGCAAGGCGCTGGCCGGCTTCGGTT
>CAZKDU010000414.1:0-1668 GCA_964551485.1 uncultured Burkholderiaceae bacterium | reverse complement strand
ATGGCCGACCTCGGTCCGAACTGGCGCGAGGCCTGGGTCAACCACGCACTGACCGCACGCGACGCGGTCGGCGCGGGCGGCCTGTTCATGCGCTCGGACGACGGACTGCGCGAGCGCACGCTGGTCGAGCTCAACGTCACGCGGCTGCTGCAGCGCTGGAACCTGCCCCACGCCCAGGCCAACGCCTGGCTGCTGGGCGGTGTGGGCGAGGTCAGCGGCAACGACTTCAGCGGCCGCAAGACCCTGCTGGCCCCAGGCCTGCAGCTCGACTACGAAACCACGCGCATCTACCTGGCCGGCATGCTGCGCCTGTACCGCGGCTTCGGCGGCGCGCAGCCGCTGAACCACGACTACGCCGCCCTGCGCGCCGGTTTCTCCTTCTACGAGACCGACTACGACGAAACCCAGCCCTGGCTGGTGCTGGAGGCGCGCCGCATGCGCGGCCTGTCCGAGCGCGTGGAGCTGACGCCGATGCTGCGGCTGATCCACAACCGCTACTTCGTCGAGTTCGGCGTCAACACCGAGCGCCAGGCGCGCTTCAACCTCATGTTCATCTTCTGACCCCTGCCAAGGACCTCACCATGACCTCCCTGTTCCCCCGCCCGTCCATCCACCCGCTCACCCGCCTGGTTCCGGCCGCCGCGCTGGCCACCCTGCTCTGCGGCCTGGCCCCACCGGCCTGGGCCGCCGCCAGTTCGATCAGGGCCACCGTCAACGGCATGGTCTGCGCGTTCTGCGCGCAGGGCATCGAAAAACGCCTGTCCAAGCTGCCCGCGGCCCAGGCCGTGTACGTGGACCTCAAGCGCCGCGTGGTCGCGGTCGAGGCCAAGCCCGGCCAGGCCCTGGACCCGCAGGCCATCCAGGCCGAGATCCGCGACGCCGGCTACGACGTGGTCAAGCTCGAAACCCTGGCGCAGTCGGTGGCCGAGATCCGTGCCGCCACCCAGGCCGCGCCCGCGGCCGGCAGTGGCCAATGAGCGCCGCCCCCTCCCCTGAACCGCAGGCCGGCGGGCGCGGCGGCGCCTGGCTGGCCCTGGCCAGCCTGCTGGGCAGCGGCAGCACCTTGCTGTGCTGTGCCTTGCCGGCCCTGCTGGTGGCGCTGGGCGCAGGTGCGGCCCTGTCCTCGCTGGTGGCGGCGGTGCCGCAGCTGGTGTGGCTGAGCGAGCACAAGGCCGGCCTGTTCACGCTGGCCGGGGTGCTGCTGGCCCTGGCCGGCCTGGCGCAGTGGCACCAGCGGCACGCGCCCTGCCCGCTCGACCCGGGGCTGCGCCAGGCCTGCCTGCGCACGCGCCGCAGCGCCGCGCGGGTGCTGGGCGCCAGCCTGCTGCTGTACGCCGTGGGCGGCTGGTTCGCCTTCGTGCAGCCCTGGCTGTCGGCCTGAGGCGGCACCCACTGCCCACTGCCCACTGCCCACTGCCCACTGCCCACTGCCCACTGCCCACCGAGCCGGGCCGGGCCGGGCCGGGCCGGGCGGGCGTGTGGCGTGGGGCCGGCCGCCCCGGGCGGCAGGTTCCCCGGCCCCTGCCCATAATGCCGGCATGACGCGCGCGCCCCACCGCCCCAGCGCCGCCGCCCGTGCCGGCGCCATCACCGACGTGGCCGGCCTGGAGGTCGGTCACTTCACCGACCCGCGCCGCCCGACCGGCTGCAGCGTGGTGCTGGCGCGCG
>CAZKDU010000413.1:0-1673 GCA_964551485.1 uncultured Burkholderiaceae bacterium | reverse complement strand
AGTAGGCGGCCGCACCGAACTCGTGGATGTTGCTGTCCAGCGTGGTGATCTGTTCCTTGCTGATCGGGTCGGCAATGCCGTCGTAGCCGAGTTCCCAGCCTGTGGTGGGGGTGTTGTGGTCGGCGGTGGCGACGAGGGAGTTGATGCGCCACACCTTGCGCCCGGCCTGGCGCAGGCCTTCGAAGGCCTGCGGGCTGGTGACCTCATGGACCAGGTGGCGGTCGATGTACAGGATGGCCGTGCCGTCTTCTTCGGTGTGGACGACGTGTTCGTCCCAGATCTTGTCGTAAAGGGTGCGTCCCATGGTAATTCCTTCGCGGGTCTTGGATTTTATTCGGTGCCCTGGGTGCCACCGCCGGGTGTGCCGGCCAGGTGGTCGACCAGCAGGCGTGCGGTCACCGGCAGGCTGGAGAAGTCGCGTGCCACCAGCTGGATCTGGCGCTGCGCCCAGTCGTCTTGCAGCGCCACGCAGCACAGCTCGCCGCCACCGTGCATGAGCTCGAAGGCGCGGCGCGGCATCACGCCCACGCCCAGGCCGTTGAGGATCATGCGGCCCATGGCGTCCAGGCTGGTCACGTGGATGCGCAGCCGGATGCTGCGCCCGCTGCGAGCGGCGGCGCGGCGCAGCGCCATCTGGATCGAGCTGTTGGCGTGCAGGCCCACGTGGTCGTCGTCCAGGGTGTCGGCGAAGGCCACGCTGGCCTGGCCGGCCAGGCGGTGGTGGCGCGGCACCACCAGCGCGAGCTGGTCCTGCCGGTAGGGCAGGGCCTGCAGTTCGCCACTGCCGGAGCGGGTCAGTGCCTCGGCGTTGCAAATACCCAGGTCGGCCGCGCCTTCCTGCACGGCGCGCACCACTTCGCTGCTCAGGTGTTCCTGCAGGTCGATCTTGACCTGCTCGTGGCGCCGCACGAAGCGGCCCAGGTCCTCGGGCAGGAACTGCACGATGGCCGAGATGCTGGCATGCACGCGCACATGGCCGCGCACGCCGTGCGCGTACTCGCTGAGCTCGCCCTGCATCTTTTCCAGGCTGAACAGCACCGAGCGTGCATGGTGCAACAGGCTCTCGCCGGCGGGGGTCAGGTCGACGCCGCGCGTGTGGCGGTACAGCAGCACGGTGCCCAGCGCGGCCTCCAGGTCGCTGAGCCGTTTGCTCAGCGCCGAGGCCGCAATGCGCTCGCGCTCGGCCGCCCGGCCGATCGAGCCGAGCTCACACACCGCCACGAACAGCTGCAGTGAGGTGAGGTCGATCCGGCGGGTGATGAGGCGTTCCGGGGGATGCATGGGTTTGGCATCGCATTCAGCGACGATCTGATGATTTTCTTTTAGAAAAAATTGAATCTGTCATCGCCATGTGCGATGACCCTGCTGGCCGGTGGCGCTGGGGCTGGGCACAAAAAAGCCCGCCGGTGAGGACACGGGCGGGCAGGCACAGCCGGCAGGCTGTGCAGGAAGGCAGGCTGATCAGCGCTGAGCGATGGGCTTGACGTCGCGCTTGACGGCGCCGGTGAACAGCTGGCGCGGACGGCCGATCTTGTACTCGGGGTCGCTGATCATTTCGTTGAGCTGGGCGATCCAGCCCACGGTGCGGGCCAGCGCGAAGATCGCGGTGAACAGCGGCACCGGGATGCCGATGGCGCGCTGCACGATGCCGGAGTAGAAGTCCACGTTCGGGT
>CAZKDU010000412.1:0-1675 GCA_964551485.1 uncultured Burkholderiaceae bacterium | reverse complement strand
CGCGCTCGACCGCCTTGGGCACGCCATGGGCGCTGAACACCAGGGTGGCCCCGGGTGGCACCTCGCCCAGGTCCTCGATGAACACCGCGCCCTTGGCCTTGAGGTCGTTCACCACAAAGGTGTTGTGCACGATCTCGTGGCGCACGTAAATGGGCGCGCCGAACTTCTGCAGCGCGCGCTCGACGATCTCGATGGCGCGGTCCACGCCGGCGCAGAAGCCGCGCGGCTCGGCCAGCAGCACCTCCTGCAGGGCGCTCGCGGGGCGTGGAGCGTCGCCCATGCTCACAGCACCCCGATCACCCGCGCCTCGAAGGTCACGGGCTGGCCAGCCAGCGGGTGGTTGAAGTCGAACAGCACCGAGTCGGGGTGCTCGGCATTGCCCACCTGCACCACGGCGCCGGCGTAGCCGCCCTGGCCGTCGGGCGTGGGGAACTGCACCACATCGCCCACCTGGTACTGCTCGTGCGGGTCGCCCAGCTCGTTGAGGAGCTTGCGCGCCACCCACTGCAGCATGTCCGGGTTGCGCGGGCCAAAGGCCTCGCCGGCCGGCAGCTCGAAGGTCACGTGCGCCCCCTCCTCCAGCCCGAGCAGGCGCTGCTCGACCGCGCCCGACAGCTCGCCCGCGCCGAGCGACAGGGTGGCCGGCTTGTCGGCAAAGGTGTTGATGATGTCGCCGCCCGGACCGGCCAGCCGGTAGTGCAGCGTGAGAAAGGAGCCCGGCTCGATCCGGGGCGTGGTGCTTGGCATGGGAGTCCTGATAATCTGCCCTCTATTGTAAAAACTCGCCCTTGCCGCCCGCCGCGACCCGCGCCATGCCCCTGAAAGACCTGCCCGCCGACGCCCGCCCGCGCGAGAAGCTGCTGGCACGCGGCGCCACCGCCCTGAGCGACGCCGAGCTGCTGGCCGTGCTGCTGCGCACCGGCCTGGCCGGCAAGAGCGTGCTGCAGCTGGCCAGCGAACTGCTCGGCCCGGCACCGGGCTTCGGCGGCATCCACGGCCTGCTGCACGCCACCGCCGCCGACCTGCGGCGCGTCAAGGGCCTGGGCCCGGCCAAGCGCGCCGAACTGGTGGCGGTGCTGGAACTAGCGCGCCGCGCCCTGGCCGAGCAGCTGCGGGCACGCCCGGTGTTCGACACCCCGCAGGCGGTGCAGCACTACCTGCAGCTGCACCTGGCGGCCAAGGGGCACGAGGTCTTTGCCGTGCTGTTCCTGGACAGCCAGAACCGCCTGATCGCGATGGAGGAGCTGTTCCGCGGCAGCCTGAGCCAGACCAGCGTCTACCCGCGCGAGGTGGCGCTGCGGGCCCTGCACCACCAGGCCGCCGCCGTGGTGCTGGCGCACAACCACCCGAGCGGCTCGGTCCAGCCCAGCCGCGCCGACGAGGCCCTGACGCGGGCGCTGCAGTCGGCGCTGGCGCTGCTGGACGTGCGGGTGCTCGACCACATCATCGTCGCGCCCGGCCAGGCCCTGTCCATGGCCGAGCGCGGCCTGCTCTGAGCCGGTGCCGGTCCGCGCCATGACCATGCAGAAGCCCCATTCCCATTTGAAGATCCGTTCGCTGCAGGACCTCGGCCAGGTGCAGAAGCAGCTCGCGGCCGAGCGGGCGCGCGCGGCCGCCGAAGCCGCCGCCGCCCGCGAGGCCGAGCGCCGCCGCCAGGCCGAGGCCCGGCTGTTCG
>CAZKDU010000411.1:0-1691 GCA_964551485.1 uncultured Burkholderiaceae bacterium | reverse complement strand
GTGAGCATCCACGTGGCTTTGCGCGACGCGATCGCCGCCGTGACGCTGGACAACGTGCTGCAGACCCTGCACATCACCCATGCGGCGCTGGCGCCGCTGCTGGGCCGGGCGCCGCGCATCGGTGTGGCCGGGCGTCAACCCGCACGCCGGCGAGGGCGGGCTGTTCGGCCACGAGGAGCTGACCGTGATCCAGCCCGCGCTGCAGGCCGCGCGCGTCCAGGGCCTGGATGCGCACGGCCCGTTCGCCCCGGACACGGTGTTCATGCGCGCGCGCCACACCCCGGCGCGCGCCGGCGAGTTCGACGTGGTGGTGGCCATGTACCACGACCAGGGGCTGATCCCGGTCAAGTACCTGGGGGTGGAGCAGGGCGTGAACGTGACCCTGGGCCTGCCGCTGGTGCGCACCAGCCCCGACCACGGCACCGCCTTCGACTTGGCTGGCAGCGGCCGGGCCGACCCGGCCAGCCTGCTGGCGGCGCTGCGCATGGCGCGCAGGTTGTCGGGTCAAAAACCGGCATAGCCCTTGTCCATCATGGGTTGGTTGCTATGGAAAATCTAGCAACCCCGGAGCGAAATGGCCTTGGTGACGAAGGGCGGGGTATGCCGTGCCATGGGTGCAGGCCGGCCAACTCCTGGCACACCTCACTTGCGCAGGCTGTCCCGGATCTCGCGCAGCAACGCGATGTCCTCGGGCGGTGCGGCGGGGGCGGCCGGCGGGGCAGGCGGGGCTTCTTTCTTGAGGCGGTTGATCTGTTTGACCATCATGAAGATGATGAAGGCCAGGATCACGAAGTTCACGCCCACGGTGATGAAGCTGCCATAAGCCAGCACCGGCACGCCGGCCTTCTTGAGGGCGTCCAGTGTCATGGCCGTGCCCGGCGGCACCTGGCCCAGCACCAGGAACAGGCTGGAGAAGTCGAGCTTGCCGACGATGGCACCCACCAGCGGCATGATCAGGTCGCCGACCACCGAGTCGACGATCTTGCCAAAGGCCCCGCCGATGATCACGCCCACGGCCAGGTCGATCACATTGCCTTTGACCGCGAAGTCCTTGAATTCCTGCAGCATGCCCATGGCGTCCCTTTCGTGTTTTGACCATCTGAGTGGGGTGGATGGACCAGCCCGCAGTATTCATGCCGCCCGCCACCTGTCAAGCCGGCGCCACACTCGGGCGCTTTCACGCCTCGCGGCGTTGAACTGCCCCAGACCCGTCCGCTACAATCGCGGGTTGACCCTAATAGTGCCCTTCTTTGAGGACTCCCATGAGTGACACCCCAGTCGATAGCAGCAAGCGGACGTGGCTGATCGCGTCCGGTTGTGCTGGTGCCGTGGGTGGCGTAGCCACCGCCATCCCGTTCGTCAGCACGTTCCAGCCCTCCGAAAAAGCCAAGGCTGCGGGTGCCGCGGTCGAGGTGGACATCTCTGCGATCAAGCCGGGTGAAAAAATCACCGTGGAATGGCGCGGCAAGCCGGTCTGGATCATCAAGCGCACGCCCGAGCAGCTGGCGTCGCTGGCCAAGACCGAGGCCCAGCTGGCCGACCCCAAGTCCGAGCGCAAGCCCTCCGAGCTCACGCCCGAGTACGCGCGCAACCAGAACCGCTCCATCAAGCCCGACCTGCTGGTGGCCGTGGGCATCTGCTCGCACCTGGGCTGCTCGCCGTCCGACAAGTTCCAGACCGGCGCCCAGCCT
>CAZKDU010000410.1:0-1695 GCA_964551485.1 uncultured Burkholderiaceae bacterium | reverse complement strand
GTCGCCGAGCTGGGCGGCAATGGCGCGCGCGATGGCGCGCACGCGCTCCACGCGCTCACCCTGGGTGCCGAGCTTGTTGTGGTAGACCACCTTGCCCAGGCCCTCGACGCGCGCGGCCAGGGGCTTCTTGCGGTCCTGGTCGAAGAAGAACTTGGCGTCGGCCAGGCGCGGGCGCACCACGCGCTCGTTGCCACCGGTCACCGCGCTGGCGTCGTCAGGCCGGATGTTGCTGACCACGAGGAATTTGTTCGTGAGCTTGCCGGCAGCGTCGAGCAGCGGGAAGTACTTCTGGTTGGCCTTCATGGTGAGGATCAGGCACTCCTGCGGCACGTCCAGGAACTGCGCTTCAAAGGCGCAAACCAGCACATTGGGGCGCTCGACCAGCGCGGTCACCTCGTCGAGCAGCGCGTCGTCCTCGATCGGCTTCACCCCGCCGCCCACGCGGGCTGCGGCCTCGGCGAGCTGGCGCACGATCTCGGCGCGGCGCTCGGCAAAGCTGGCGATCACCGCGCCCTGCTCACGCAGCTGGGTGGCGTAGCTGTCGGCGCTGCTCAGCAGCACGGGCGACACGGCAGCCTCGAAGCGGTGGCCCTGGGTGCTGGCACCGGCCTCCAAGCCGAGCGCGCGCACCGGCACCACGCGGCTGCCGTGCAGAGCCACCAGGCCATGCGCCGGGCGCACGAAGCTGACGCTGCTCCAGCCGGGCAGCTCACAGCCGCTTTCAAGCTGGTAGGTCATGACCTTGGGAATGGGCAGCCTGGCGATCGCCTCGCCCAGGGCCTTTTGCAGGCCGTCGGCCAGGGTGGCGCCGGCCACGGTGCTGTCGTAGAACAGGGCCTCGGCCTTGCCGTCGGGCGCGCGCTTGAGGCGGGCCACGGCCTGGGCAGGGTCGGTCAAGTCGGCGCCCAGGGCGGCCAGCTTCTTCAGCAAGGCCGGCGTGGCCTGGCCGGCGGCGTCCAGGCCCACGGCCACGGGCATGAGCTTCTGCGACACGGCCTTGTCGGCGGCGCGCTCGGCCACCTGCGTCACATGCGCGGCCAGGCGGCGCGGCGAGGCGTAGGCGGTCAGCTGTGCGCCGGGCGCGGCCAGGCCCTGGGCCTGCAACTGCTCGAACAGCACGCCGGCGAAGGCGTCGCCCAGTTTCTTCAGGGCCTTGGGCGGCAGCTCTTCGACGAAGAGTTCAACGAGGAGGTTTGGGTTGGTCGTCATGTTGTGGTTCACCCGTCAGGCCGCGGCGGCTTCTTTCTTGGGGATCTGCGCGACCCACTCGCGCGGCGCCATGGGGAAGCCCAGGCGCTCGCGGCTGTCGTAATAGCTCTGCGCCACGGCGCGCGCCAGGTTGCGGATGCGGCCAATGTAGGCGGCGCGCTCGGTCACGCTGATGGCGCCGCGGGCGTCCAGCAGGTTGAAGCTGTGCGCGCACTTGAGCACCTGCTCGTAGGCTGGGAGCGCGAGCTGCTGCTCCATCAGGTGCTTGGCCTGCTTTTCGTGCGCGGCGAAGGCGGTGAACAGGAAGTCGGCATCGCTGTGCTCGAAGTTGTAGGTGCTCTGCTCGACCTCGTTTTGCTTGTAGACGTCGCCGTAGCTCAGGCTATCGGTCCACTTCAGGTTGTAGACGTTGTCCACACCCTGCAGGTACATGGCCAGGCGCTCCAGGCCGTAAGTGATCTCGCCGGTGATGGGCTTGCAGTCGAT
>CAZKDU010000409.1:0-1708 GCA_964551485.1 uncultured Burkholderiaceae bacterium | reverse complement strand
CCTCCAACAACGAGAAGGAGCTGCCCGACGCCTTCCTGCGCCGCTGCTTCTTCCATTACATCAAGTTCCCCGACGCCACCACCATGCAGCAGATCGTGGACGTGCACTACCCCGGCCTCAAGAAAGAGCTTCTGGGCGCGGCCATGAAGACCTTCTACGATGTGCGCAACCTGCCCGGCCTGAAGAAGAAGCCCAGCACCTCCGAGCTGCTGGACTGGCTCAAGCTGCTGATGGCCGAGGACATCCCGCTCGAGGCCCTGCAGAGCAAGGACGACAAGGTGGCGGTGCCGCCGCTGGTGGGCGCGCTGCTCAAGAACGAGCAGGACGTGACCCTGTTCGAGAAGCTCGTGTTCATGCAAAGCCGCAACCGCTGAGAGGACCCCTGCCATGGCACAAGACGGCAAGCAACTGCTGGTGGAAGGTCTGTCCGACGCGGTCGGCTTCGTGGGCGGCGCCCTGCTCGGCTTCTGGCTGGCGCGCCTGGCCGGCTTCGACCTGTTTGCCGAGGGCTACGGCAACGGCAGCATCGCCAGCATCGTGGCCGTGGGCCTGGGCGGCGGTGTCGGCCTGCAGCTGGCCCGGCGCTGGCGCCAGCTGCGCGGCAAGGACCAGGCCCGCTGAGCACAGACCGGGGCCCTGTGCGCCCGCACGCGACGCCCGCCCCGGCCGCTGCCCCACGCCCTCGATGCCCTCCCGCCACCCCCATGGACACCCCCGCCTTTCTCGCCCCCGTGACGCTGCGCGGCCAGCATGTCACGCTGGAGCCGCTGTGCGAACAGCACACCGCCGAGGCCGCCGAGGCGGTGCGTGACGGCGAGCTCTGGACGCTCTGGTACACCAGCATCCCGGCGCCCGAGGCCATGGCCGAGGGCATCGCAGCGCGGCTGGCGCTGCAACACAAGGGCAGCATGCTGCCCTTTGCCGTGCGCGACGCCACCGGCCGCTTTGCCGGCATGACCACCTTCATGAACGCAGACGCCGCGAACCGCCGCGTGGAGATCGGCAGCACCTGGTACCGCGCCAGCGCTCAGCGCACCGCGCTCAACACCGAGGCCAAGCTGCTGCTGCTCACCCACGCCTTCGAGGCCTGGCGCTGCATTGCGGTGGAGTTCCGCACCCATGTGTTCAACCACGCCAGCCGCACGGCCATCGCACGCCTGGGCGCCAAGCAGGACGGCATCCTGCGCAGCCACCAGATCGTGCAGCACCCGGCGGCACACGGCAGCTTGCGCGACACCGTGGTCTTCAGCATCATCGAGACCGAGTGGCCTGCCGTGCGCGCCCACCTGCGCGCCCGGCTGGCGTGACCAGCCCCCACCAGGAGCCAACCCCATGCTGATCGATTTCTTCTACACCTTGCGGGCAGCCAAGCTGCCGGTGTCGGTCAAGGAATACCTGACGCTGCTGGAGGCGCTGCAGGCCAATGTGGTCGGCCCGGCCAGCGAGGCCGCCAGCATGGACGACTTCTATTACCTCTCGCGCACCGCCCTGGTCAAGGACGAGAAGCACTACGACAAGTTCGACCGCGCCTTCGCTGCCTATTTCAAGGGCGTGGGCATGCTGGCCGACTTCACCCAGGACGTGCCTTTGGAGTGGCTGCGCAAGAACCTGGAGCTGGAGCTCAGCCCGGAGCAGCGCGCCCAGATCGAGAAAATGGGGTGGGACGAGCTCATGGAGACGCTGAAAAAGCGCTTCGAGGAGCAGAAGG
>CAZKDU010000408.1:0-1710 GCA_964551485.1 uncultured Burkholderiaceae bacterium | reverse complement strand
GTGCTGGCCGTGGATGTCGAGCAGCAGTTCGCCGAGCTCGCGCAGCTGGGTGGCGGTGGCCGGGCTGCCGTTGACCCAGGCCCGGCTCTTGCCCTGGGTGTCGAGGCTGCGCCGCACCAGCACGCTGGTGGGGTCGTCGGTGGCGTCGAGCCCGGCCTCGGCCAGCCAGGCCTGGGCCGCGGGCGGGGCGTCGAACTCGGCGCTGACCTCGGTGCGGGCCGCGCCCTCGCGCACCAGCACGGCGTCGGCCCGGCTGCCCAGGGCCAGCTGCACCGCGTCGATGAGGATGGACTTGCCGGCCCCGGTCTCGCCGGTGAGCACGCTGAAGCCGTTGCCCAGCTCCAGGTCGAGCGCACGCACGATCACGAAGTCGCGCAGGGCAATGCGGCGCAGGGCCATGGTCAGGACCCTCCTTCGTTCCAGTGCAGCTTCTTGCGCAGCGTGTCGAAGAAGCTCCAGCCCTTGGGGTGCAGGAAGCGCACGTGGTGCTGCGAGCGCCGCACGGTGATGCGATCGCCGATCATCAGCGAGGCCAGCGACTGCATGTCGAAATTGGCGCTGGCGTCGCGGCCCGAGACGATCTCGATCGCCACCTCGGCCGGGTCGGCCAGCACGATGGGGCGGTTGGACAGCGTGTGCGGCGCGATTGGCACCAGCACCCAGCCCGGGATCGAGGGGTGCAGCAGCGGCCCGCCGGCCGACAGTGCGTAGGCGGTGGAGCCGGTGGGGGTGGAGATGATCAACCCATCGGCGCGCTGGTTGGCCACGAAATGCCCGCCCACCTCCACGCGCAGCTCGACCATGCCCGATGTGGCGCCGCGGTTGACCACCACGTCGTTCATGGCCAGGGCGTCGAACACGCAGTGGCCGTCGCGCACCACCTTGGCATGCATCAGGCTGCGATGGTCTTCCTCGTACTCGCCCTGCAGCATGGGCGGCAGCGTGGCCTGGTAGCTGTCCAGCGGGATGTCGGTAATGAAGCCGAGCCGGCCCTGGTTGATGCCGATCAGCGGCACGCCGTAGCGCGCCAACTGGCGGCCAAAGCCCAGCATGGTGCCGTCGCCGCCGACCACCAGGCCGAGGTCGCACTCGGCACCGATGGTGGCCACGTCCAGCGCTGGAAAGCCGTGGATGCCGGTGCTGGAGGCGGTGTAGCGCTCGAACGCGACCTCGCAGCCCTGGTCGTGCAGGAAATGCGCAAGGTCTTCGAGCACCTTGCGTGGTGAACCCGAGCCACTGCCGGAGGCGTGGTACTTGCCGATGATGGCGACGTGGCGGAATCGCGGGTTCATGGGTAAATTACATCATTAAAATTTGTTGAATCTCTGACAAGGCCCCCTCGTGATGCTCGATGACCGCGCCAAGTTGTTGCTGAAAGCGCTGGTTGAGCGCTACATTGCCGACGGCCAGCCGGTGGGCTCGCGCACGCTGTCGCGTGCCTCGGGCCTGGAGCTGTCGCCCGCGACCATCCGCAACGTGATGGCCGACCTGGAGGAGCTGGGCCTGATCGTCAGCCCCCACACCTCGGCCGGGCGCATCCCCACGCCGCGCGGCTACCGCCTGTTCGTGGACACCATGCTCAAGGTTGAGCGCGAGCAGATGGCCACGCCCAGCCTGGCGCCCGACCAGCCGCAGAAGGTGATCGCCACCGCCGCGCAGATGCTGTCCAGCCTGTCGCATATCGTGGGCGTGGTGATCGCGCCGCGCCGC
>CAZKDU010000407.1:0-1713 GCA_964551485.1 uncultured Burkholderiaceae bacterium | reverse complement strand
TACGGCTTCTACTCCAACGTGAACCCGAAGGTCGATCACCCGCGCTGGAGCCAGGCCACCGAGCGCCGCATCGGCGAGGACGGCCTGTTCGCCAGGAAGCGCAAGACGCTCATGTTCAACGGCTACGAGGCCCAGGTCGGGCAGCTCTATGCCGGCATGGACCTGAAGAAGCTCTACTGAGGCTGGGTGGGCAGGGCGGTTTCATGCGCGCATGGTTGCTGCACCCGCTGGCCAAGCCGCTGCTGTGGCTGGTCGGCCTGCTGCCGCTGGCCTGGCTGGTGCTGGGCGCGGCCACCGACCAGCTCGGCGCCAACCCGGCTGAGCACCTGATTCGCGCCACCGGCGACTGGACGCTGCGCGGCCTGTGTCTGGCGCTGGCGGTGACGCCGCTGCGGGTGCTCAGCGCCACACCGCAGCTGGCGCGTTTCCGGCGCGACCTGGGGCTGCTGACCTACCTCTACGCGGTGCTGCACCTGCTGTGCTACAGCGGCTTCGACATGGGGCTGGACCTGGCCGAGATCGTGCGCGACATCGCCAAGCGGCCGTTCATCCTGGTGGGCTTCAGCGGCTTCGTGCTGCTGACGCCGCTGGCCGCGACCTCGTTCAACCGCGCCATCCGGGCCCTGGGGGCGGCGCGCTGGCAGCGCCTGCACCGGCTGGTCTACGCCATCGCCGCGCTGGCGCTGCTGCACTTCTTCTGGATGCGCGCGGGCAAGCACAACTTTGCCGAGGTGGCGGTCTACGCCGCCATCCTGGCCCTGCTGCTGGGCTGGCGGGCGCGCCAGTTCATGAAGAAAAAAGGCCTGCAGCCCTTGCCACGCATGGCTGGACAGCTATCGGATTTGTAGCAAACTGCTCACCGGCCTGTGCGGGACCAGCCCCGCAGGGCAGTGCGGCCAGCCCGGTGCGCTCAGGGCACCAGGTGTTCGCCGCGGATCTGGTCGAGCGTGCTCTCGCGGCTGCGGATCAGGCTGGCGCGTGCGCCGTCCACCAGCACCTCGGCGGCGCGGCCGCGCGTGTTGTAGTTGCTGGCCATGCTCATGCAATAGGCACCAGCCGACAGCACGGCCAGGTGGTCGCCCGGGGCCACGGCCAGGGTGCGGTCGCGGCCGATCCAGTCGCCGCTTTCGCAGACCGGGCCGACCACGTCGTACAGCGTGCCGGCCTGGGCGCTGCGCTGCAGCGGCACGATCTGGTGGAAGGCCTGGTACATGGCCGGGCGCGGCAGGTCGTTCATGGCCGCGTCCACGATGCAGAAGTTCTTCTGCTCGCCCGGCTTGAGGTACAGCACCTCGGTCAGGCAGACGCCAGCGTTGCCAACCAGGGAGCGGCCGGGCTCGATCATGAGCTGGCGCTGGCCGTGGCCGCGCGCGTCCAGCTTGGCCAGCAGCTGGGCCCACAGCGCATCGGCCGCGGGCGGGGTGTCGCCGTTGTAGTCGATGCCCAGGCCGCCGCCGAAGTCGATGTGGTGCAGGGAGATGCCGGCGGCCTCGATCGCGTCGACCAGGTCCAGCACCCGGTCCATGGCGTCCAGGTACGGGCCTTCGCTGGTGATCTGCGAGCCGATGTGGCAGTCGATGCCGACCACGCGCAGCCCGGGCAGGCTGGCGGCGCGCCGGTAGGTGGCCAGGGTGCGCTCGTGCGCGATGCCGACTTGAGCGCGCGGCAGATCGTGGAAGAAGCCATGGACATCGCCTCGCGCATTTGCATCTA
>CAZKDU010000406.1:0-1714 GCA_964551485.1 uncultured Burkholderiaceae bacterium | reverse complement strand
GAGAATGTGGCGCTCAAGAACCCGGCCGACTTCACGCTCGTCGGCAAGCCGCAGGGCCTCAAGGTGGCGCAGGCCAAGCGCAGCGGCCAGCAGACCTACGCCATGGACGTGCGGCTGCCCGGCATGCTCACGGCCGTCGTCGTGCGCCCGCCGGTGTTCAACGGCAAGTTCCTCGGCTTCTCGGCCGAGGCGGCGCTCAAGGTCAAGGGCGTGCGCGCGGTGCTGCCGGTGGACCTCGACCGCGGCGGCCGCGGCCTCGCGGTGGTGGCCGACGGCTACTGGCCGGCCAAGCTCGGCCGCGACGCGCTGAAGGTCGACTGGGATGTCGCGGCCGTCGAGAAAGCGGACACCGACAAGCTCGTGGCGCAGTACCTCGAGCTGGCGAAGAAGCCGGGCACGCCCGCGCCGCAGCCCCACTTCATGGCCGTCCTCGCGCCGCTGGCGGCGGCACCGCGCAAGCTGGTGGCCGAGTTCGCCTTCCCCTACCTCAACCACGCGCAGATGGAGCCGCTCGCCTGCACCGTGGACCTGCAGGCCGACAAGTGCACCATCCACGCCGCCTCGCAGATGCCCGGCGTCGACGCCGGCGCGGCGGCCGCGGTGCTCGGCTTCAAGCCCGAGCAGGTGGAGATCGTCGTGCAGATGGCCGGCGGCGGCTTCGGCCGCCGCGCCACGCCCACCGGCGAGTGGGTGCGCGAGGCGGTGGGCGTGGCCAAGGCGCTCGCCGCCGACGGCAAGCGTGCCCCGGTCAAGGTGGTGTGGAGCCGCGAGGACGACATGAAGGCGGGCTACTACCGCCCGCTCACCGTGCACCGCGCCGAGATCGGCTACGACAACCAGGGCAACGTGCTCGCCTGGGACCACCGCATCGTCAGCCAGAGCATCCTCGCCGGCAGCCCCTTCGAGCCCTTCATGGTGCAGCAGGGCGTCGACATGACCACCACCGAAGGCATGCGCGAGCCCTATGCGCTGCCGATGCAGCTGACGGTGCACCACCCGAAGGTGAACGTGCCCGTGCTGTGGTGGCGCAGCGTCGGCAGCACGCACACCGCCTACGTGATGGAGACGCTGCTCGACGAGATCGCGCTCGCCACGAAGCAGGACCCGGTGGCCTACCGCATGAAGCTGATGGCCGGCGAGAAAGGGGCACGGCACCGTGCCGCGTTGCAGCTGGCCGTGGACAAGAGCGGCTACGGCAAGAAGAAGCTGCCGGCCGGCACCGCCTTCGGCGTTGCCGTGCACGAGAGCTTCGAGTCGGTGGTGGCCTATGTCGTCGAAGCGCGCGTCAGCGGCCGCGGCAAGGACGCCAAGCCGCAACTCGTGCGCGTGACGGCCGGCGTGCACTGCAACTTCTGCATCAACCCGAAGACGGTGGAGGCGCAGGTGCAGGGCTCGGCGATGATGGCCCTGGCGACCACGCTGCCCGGCCACGCCGTGACGATGAAGGACGGCGTCGTGCAGGAGGGCAACTTCCACCAGTTCACGCCGGCGCGCATCACCGACGCGCCGGTGGTGGAGGTCCACGTCGTGCCCAGCACCGATCCGCCCAAGGGCATGGGCGAGCCGGCGCTGCCGCCGCTGGCGCCGGCTTACGCCAACGCGATCGCGCGGCTCACGGGCAAGCGGCAGCGCGAGCTGCCTTTCAAGATGGCCTGAGCTCCACCCGCGGCGCGCCCGGGCCGGCGTGCCGCGCTGGCCTGCGGTACCGGCACCG
>CAZKDU010000405.1:0-1716 GCA_964551485.1 uncultured Burkholderiaceae bacterium | reverse complement strand
CGGCTCCGGCGCCCGTGGCCAACAAGGGTGACGTGGCGTGGATGATCGTCGCCACGCTGCTCGTGATCCTGATGACCGTGCCCGGCCTCGCACTGTTCTACGGCGGTCTGGTGCGCAGCAAGAACATGCTGTCGGTGCTGATGCAGGTGATGGTCACCTTCTCGCTGATCGTCGTGCTGTGGTTCGTCTATGGCTACAGCCTGGCGTTCACCGAGGGCTCGGCCTACATCGGCGGCATGGACCGACTCTTCATGAAGGGCCTGTTCGACCCCGCGACCGGCGCCTTCGCCATGGGGGCGACCTTCAGCAAGGGCGTCTACATCCCCGAGCTGCTGTTCGCGGCCTTCCAGGCGACCTTCGCCGGCATCACCTGCTGCCTGATCGTCGGCGCCTTCGCCGAGCGCATCAAGTTCGGCGCGGTGCTGATGTTCATGGTGCTGTGGTTCACCTTCAGCTACCTGCCGATCGCGCACATGGTGTGGTACTGGATGGGCCCGGATGCCTACGCCACGGCCGAGGTCGTCGACGCGATGAACGGCAAGGCCGGCCTGATCTGGCAGTGGGGCGCGCTGGACTTCGCGGGCGGCACCGTGGTGCACATCAATGCCGGTGTCGCCGGCCTGGTGGGCGCCTACATGATCGGCAAGCGCGTCGGCTACGGCAAGGAGGCGTTCACGCCGCACTCGCTGACGCTGACGATGGTCGGTGCCTCGATGCTGTGGGTGGGCTGGTTCGGCTTCAACGCCGGCTCGGCGCTGGAGGCCAGCAACAGCGCGGTGCTCGCCTTCGCCAACACCTTCTCGGCCACTTCGGCCGCGGTGCTGGCCTGGTGCATCGGCGAGGCGATGATCAAGGGCAAGGCCTCGATGCTGGGCGCTGCGTCCGGCGCCGTCGCCGGCCTGGTGGCGATCACCCCGGCGGCCGGCAACGTCGGCCTGATGGGCGCGATCGTCATCGGCTTCGTCGCGGGCTTCGCCTGCCTGTGGGGTGTCAGCGGCCTGAAGAAGTTGCTCGGCGCCGACGACGCGCTGGACGTGTTCGGCGTGCACGGCATCGGCGGCATCGTCGGTGCGCTGCTGACCGGCGTGTTCAACACCCAGGCGCTGGGCGGCCCGGGCCTGGTCACGGACTGGGTCACGGCCACCGTCGGCTCCAACGCCATCGGCACGCAGGTCTGGATCCAGGCCAAGGCGGTGCTGCTGACGGTGGTCTGGTCGGCCGTCGTCGCGGCGATCGCCTTCAAGGTCACCGACCTGGTGGTGGGCCTGCGCGTGGCCGAGGATGCCGAGCGCGAGGGCCTGGACATCACCTCGCACGGCGAGACCGCGTACCACGGCTGACCGCCTGGCCGGTGTTGGTCGACAGAGGCCGCCTTCGGGCGGCCTTTGTCTTGGGCGTGGCACGGGCCGGGCTTGTAAGCCACGGGGCGATCACCACCTGCCTAGAATTCCGCTTCACCCCGGCAAAGGCCCCGCCATGGTCCCCCACCTCATCACCGCGCTGACCGGCCCGATCAACGAGCTCGAGCAGCGCATCCTCGAGTCCATGCCGGCCATCGAGCGCTGGTTCCGGCTCGAGTGGATGGAGCACACGCCGCCCTTCTACACCTCGGTGGACGTGCGCAATGCCGGCTTCAAGCTGGCGCCGGTCGACACCAATCTTTTTCCCGGGGGCTTCAACAATCTGACGCCCGAAATGCTGCCACTTGCGGTGCAG
>CAZKDU010000404.1:0-1720 GCA_964551485.1 uncultured Burkholderiaceae bacterium | reverse complement strand
GGAAGCCGATGTCCAGCATGCGGTCGGCCTCGTCGAGCACCACGTACTCGACCTGGTTCAGCACCGCGTTCTTGGCCTCGATGTGGTCGAGCAGGCGGCCCGGCGTGGCCACCAGCACCTCGACGCCTTTTTTCAGCTCCAGCGTCTGCGGCTTCATGTCCATGCCGCCGAACACCACGGTGCTGCGCAACTGGGTGTGCTGGGCGTACTGCTTGATCTGCTGGGCCACCTGGTCGGCCAGCTCGCGCGTGGGCAGCAACACCAGGGCGCGCACCGGGTGGCGCGCCGGCGAGGTGGAGGCGTTCTCGTGCTTCATCAGGCGGTGCAGCAGCGGCAGCGAAAACGCTGCCGTCTTGCCGGTGCCGGTCTGGGCCGCGCCCATCACGTCGCGGCCGGTCATGACCACGGGAATCGCCTGCGCCTGGATCGGCGTCATGGACTCGTAGCCCATGGCGGCCACGGCGCGGGCCAGCGGCTCGGCCAGGCCGAGCGAAGAAAAGGAGGTACTCATGTAACCCGCTATTGTCTCACTGCTGGCTGACAAGCCCAAAAACCGCGTTTTCAGCGGCCTTGGATGGCTTTGCAAGCTGTTGTGCGGGGTAGCCACCAGTCCTGGCCACCACCGAGCCTTGGGGTCGTTGCGCGGGCTTCAGCGGCCAGGCACCAAGCCGCGGTCGAACTGCCATTCGGCCTGGCGCAGGCGGTCGCGTGCCACGTGAAAGCGCTGGTCCAGATCGCTCAGGGCATTGCGGGTGCGGCGCTTGTCATCGTCGGTCTTGGCCTCGCGCAGACGGCGCTCCAGGTCGTTGCGCTGGCCCTCCAGACCAGCGAGCTGGCTGCGCGCCGCATGCACCTCGTAGGCCATGGCGTGGCGGCGCCGGAACTCGGGGTCGATGGCGGGCGGGCACACGCCCTGGTAGCCCTGGCCCTGCAGCCCCAGGCGCACCGCGTTGTCGGGTTGGCAGTAGCCCTGCAGGCCCAGCTCCCGGCCCTGCAGGTAACGCGGCTGGTCCAGCGCCACACCGGCCTCGGCACAGTCTTTGGCACGCTCGTCAAGCAGCGCCAGTGTCTGGCCAGCCAGGCCATCGCGTTGGCCGATGTCGTGCCAGTTGGCCAGGCGGCATTCGCCCGGGCTCATGGTGCTACAAGCACCCAGCAGCCCACAGGCCAACACCCCCATCGGCCACCACATCACGCTTGAGCGAAGCCAATCGCGTGGGGCACGCATGGACCTGATGTCGGGGCGCATGGCCGGGGCCTGGACAACCTGCCGGCTCAGGCCTTGGGCAGGGTCACGCCGCGCTGGCCCTGGTATTTGCCGCCGCGATCCTTGTACGAGGTCTCGCAGACCTCGTCACTCTCGAAGAACAGCACCTGGGCGCAGCCCTCGCCCGCGTAGATCTTGGCCGGCAGCGGCGTGGTGTTGCTGAACTCCAGCGTCACGTAGCCTTCCCACTCGGGCTCGAAGGGCGTGACGTTGACGATGATGCCGCAGCGCGCATACGTGCTCTTGCCCAGGCAGATCGTGAGCACGTTCCTCGGGATGCGGAAGTACTCCATCGTGCGCGCGAGCGCGAAGCTGTTGGGCGGCACGATGCAGACGTCGCCTTCGATGTCGACGAAGCTGCGCTCGTCGAAGGCCTTGGGGTCCACCACCGTGCTGTAGATGTTGGTGAAGACCTTGAACTCGGGCGCGCAGCGGATGTCGTAGCCGTAGCTG
>CAZKDU010000403.1:0-1726 GCA_964551485.1 uncultured Burkholderiaceae bacterium | reverse complement strand
TGTGCCGGCCTCGGCCCCTCGGCCGGCAGCCCCGCCGTCACGGCCTGCCGCCAGCGCAGGGCCGCGACCCCGCGGGGCAGGCGGCGAGGGTGGGGTGGTTGCGGCCCCTGCCGCTGCACAAGGCGTGGCCAGCGGCGCGCCCTGACACCCGGGCCCGGCCCCGGGCCTCAGCGCAGGAAAGCGTCGTATCCGGTCTTGAGGATCAGGGCACTGACCACCAGCAGGAACATGACCCGCACAAACCCGGCGCCGTGGCGCAGCGCCAGCCGGGTGCCGAGCACACTGCCGGCCACGTTGGCCAAGGCCATGGCCAGGGCGAAATGCCACCACACATGGCCCTTGAGTGCGAACAACAGCAGCGCCGCGGCATTGGTGGCGATGTTCAGCAGCTTGGCGCAGGCCGAGGCATGCAGGAAGTCGTAGCCGAGCCAGCGCACGAACAGGAACACCAGGAAACTGCCCGTGCCCGGGCCGAAAAAGCCGTCATACACCCCCACCAGCAGGCCGATCAGGGCCATGGCCCAGCGCGCCTGCGCCGGCGTGTGGCGCGGTGCGTGCACCCGCCCCAGGTCCTTGCGCACCAGGGTGTAGAGCAGCACCCCCAGCAGCACCACGGGCAGCAGCTGGCGCAGGAACTGCGGCGACGCCACCGTGGCCAGCCAAGCCCCCGCCAGCGAGCCGGCGAAGCCCACGCCGGCAGCCGGCAGCAGGGCGGGCCAGGGCAGCGTCACACGCCGGCTGTATTGCCAGCTGGCAATGGCCGTGCCCCAGATCGAGGCGCTTTTGTTGCTGCCCAGAAGGGTGGCCGGGGGAGCCGTGGGAAAGACCGCGAACAGCGCCGGCAACAGCACCAGGCCGCCGCCGCCAACGATGGCGTCCACGAACCCGGCCAGGCCGGCGGCGAGGGTCACAAGCAGCCATTCCATGCGCCATTGTGGCGGCAAACAGCACGGGCTGCAGCCGACCGGGGCGTCCGGGCGATGGCCCAAAAAAAAGCACCGGCAGGAACCGGTGCTTTGCAGTTGGGGTGCCAGTGGGCAGCCCTGGGATGTTGTTGCTGTTCGGGTTGTCTCCTCGGTTCCCTGCCCTCTGCGGAGCTTGTGGGCTTACAGCCCGGTTGCGAGTGACGTGACTGTAGTGGGCATGCACCAAGATGGCGAATGGGGGTTTTCCCCCGCTGTGGTGCTGGTGCGACAGGTACTGCCGAGGACCGATTTTGGGGCGGGAATGTGGCAGCGACCGGGGCGGGTGCCCCAGCGCCTCAGGCGGCCTCGGCCACCCACTGCGCGGCCTTCTCGGCCATCATCAGCACCGGGCTGTTGGTGTTGCCGCTGGTGATGCGCGGCATGGCGCCGGCGTCAACCACCCGCAGGCCGGCAATGCGCCCGCCGTTGCCGTCGCGCACCCGCAGCCGGCTGTCGAGCACGGCCAGGGGGTCGTGGTCGGCGCCCATCTGGGTCGTGCCCACGGGGTGGAAGATGGTGGTGGCGATGTCACCGGCCAGGCGCGCCAGGTCGTCGTCGCTCTGGTACTGCGGCCCGGGTTTCCATTCCTCGGGCTGGAAGCGCGCCAGCGCCGGCTGGGCCACGATGCGGCGCGTCACGCGCAGGCTCTCGGCGGCCACGGCGCGGTCTTCGGGGGTGCTCAGGTAGTTGGGCCGGATCGCCGGGGCGTCCTCGAAGCGCGGGCTCTGGATCTGCACCGTGCCGCGGCTGGTCGGGTTGAG
>CAZKDU010000402.1:0-1731 GCA_964551485.1 uncultured Burkholderiaceae bacterium | reverse complement strand
CGCGAGGCCGACTTCACCCCCACGCCGGGCAGGCGGCGCAGCGCCTGCACCAGCGCCTCCAGCGAGTTGGAATCAGCCACGAGTCAGGGTGTGAAGCGTGATCAGAACGGGAACTTCATGCCGCCCGGCAGGCCCGGCATGCCCGCCGTGAGCTTGCCCAGCTTTTCCTGGCTGGTCTCTTCGGCCTTGCGCACGGCGGCGTTGAAGGCGGCGGCGACCAGATCTTCCAGCATGTCCTTGTCATCGGTCAGCAGGGATGGGTCGATGGTGACGCGCTTGACGTCGTGTTTGCAGGTCATGACGACCTTGACCAGGCCCGAGCCCGATTCGCCCGAGACTTCGACGAAGGCGAGTTCGTCCTGCGCCTTTTTGAGGTTGTCCTGCATCGCCTGGGCCTGTTTCATGAGGCCGGCGAGCTGTCCTTTGTTGAACATGGTGTGTCCTATGGGTTTGGGTTGTTGGGTGGGGTGGTCTGGGCCACGGGCTTGATGCTGCCAGGCACGATTTTCGCGCCAAAGTCACGCATCATCGTCTGGACGAAGGGGTCGTTGAGGATGATTTCCTCGGCCGCGCGCTGGCGCTCGGCCGCCGCCTGCGCGTTGCGCCGCGCCGGGCTGTCGGCCACCGGGCCGACCTCGATCGACAGGCGCACCGCATGGCCGAGCGTGGCCAGCGCGGTCTGCAGCCGCTCGCGGCTGGCCGGCTGGTTGAGCGACTCGCGCTCGATGCGCAGCAGCCACTCGCCGGCCTCGTCGCGGCCCAGAAGCTGCGACTGCAGCGCCAGCTCGCGCGCCAGCGCGGTGATGGCCTCCTTCGCCACCAGCTGCTGCACCGTGGCATGCCAGAAGTCACCCTCGGCCGTGGGCGGCAGCGGGCCCGCCGCCGGGCCGGTGGGCACCACCCGCTGCTCGGTGCGCACCCCGGGCTCGGGCTGCACGCGCAGCGGCATGGCCAGCACCTCGGGCGCCGGCCGGCTGGCAGCCACGGGGGGCTCGACACGGACAACCTCGGGATGGGTTGGTGCAGACGCCGGTGCGGTCGAAGGCACCACCACCCCGGCCGAGGCCTGGGCAGCGTACCGAGGTGCAGGCTCGGCAGCCTGTGCGGGAAGGCTCACAGGCCCCGGCACCGTTGGCGCCAGTGCCCTGCCCGCTGGCGCTGTCACGGGTGAAACCGGCGGCGCCGGTGCTGCGGCCGCGTGGGCGTCAGGCCTCAGGGTGGCGGGCGCTGGTGTTTTTTTTTCTGCCGCCGGGCCATTCGCCCGGGCGGTGGAGGGCTCGGCCAGCGCGCCGGGCTTGAAGGCCAGCAGGCGCAGCAGCACCATGGTCAGGCCGGCATGTTCGTCGGGCGCCAGGCCCAGCTCGGCGCGGCCGTGCAGGCACAGGCTGTAGAGCAACTGGGTCTCGTCGGCCGGCATCAGGGCGGCCAGGCGCGCCGTGGCCTGGGCGTCGGGGTCGCTGTCCTGGGCGGCGGCCGCGGCCTGGGCGGGCACCGCCTGCAGCACCGCCATGCGCTGCAGCACGCCGGCCATGTCTTCCAGGGTGCTGGCCGCGCTCAGGCCCTGCACACGCAGCGCCTCGGCGGTCTCGACCACACTGTGGCCGTCACCCTGGGCCAGGGCCTCGATCAGGCCGAACACATGGGCGCGGTCCACGCTGCCCAGCATCTGGCGCACTGCGGCCTCGCCGAGCTGGCCACCGCCGTAGGCAATGGCCTGGTCGGTCAGGCTCA
>CAZKDU010000401.1:0-1739 GCA_964551485.1 uncultured Burkholderiaceae bacterium | reverse complement strand
CGAGCCGACCCCCGAGCCGACCCCCGAGCCGACCCCCGAGCCGACCCCCGAGCCGACCCCCGAGCCGGTGCCCCCGCACCCGCTGAGCGCGGCCGCCGACCTCCTGGCCCAGGGCCGGGCTGCGCTGCACGGGCTGGACCAGGCCCCGGCCGATGCAGCGGCGCTGGCGCGGTTGCAAGCCAGCTTCCAGGCCCTGAGTGGGCTGGCACAAGGGGCGGGGCAGCCCACGCTGGCCGAGGCTGCTGCGGCCCTGGTGCCGGTGCTCGCGGGCTGGCCGTTGGCCCGGCACCCAGCCCCGCCCGCGCTGCGCGGCTGCAGTGGCGACGCCCTCGACACCCTGGCCGAGTGGGTGGGCGACCTGGTGGCCGGGCGCCGCCTGCCCTGGCGGGCTGGGCCGTTCCTGGTGGCCGCCCGGGCCCTGCAGGCCCAGGGTGCGGCCGCATCGGCTCCGCCGGTGCCAGTGCCGGTGCCCGAGGCCGTGCCTGAACCTTGGCCTGCTCCGGCGCCTGAGGCCGAATCAGCAGCGTCGGGTGTGACAGCCGACGGGACTGTGCCCGCAGCCATTGCGTGCGCAGACCCGCCAGGCGCAGGCGCTGAGCCGCAGCCGCTGGGGGCCATGGCCGACCCGGTGCCGGTTCCGACACTGAACCTTGCCGAACCCGAACCCGAACCTGAACCTGAACCTGAACCTGAACCTGAACCTGAACCTGAACCCGAGCCAGAGCCAGAGCCAGAGCCAGAGCCAGAGCCAGAGCCAGAGCCAGAGCCAGAGTCGCCACCGGCCGTGGTGGTCAACGACGAGGTCGGCCGCGACGACCTGGTCAAGGTGATCGGGCCGCTGCGGGTGGGGCTGCGGCTGTTCAACGTGTTCCTCAACGAGGCCGACGAGTGGTCGCGCCAGCTCATCACCGGGCTCAGCGAGTGGTCGCTGGAGCGGCACCGGCCGCTGGACGAGCAGACGCTGCGCTTCGCGCACTCGCTGGCGGGCAGCTCGGCCACCGTGGGCCACCGCGCGCTGTCGGACCTGGCGCGCCTGCTGGAGCAGGGGCTGGAGCTCGCGCGCCACCAGGCCAGCCCGGTGCAGGGCCGGGTGCTGCTGGACGCGGCCGAGGACATCCGGCGCCTGCTGCACCAGTTCGCCGCGGGTTTCCTGAAGGAACCCGACCCGCGCCGCCTGGCGGCCCTGCAAGCCTTGGTGGCCAGTACCACGACCCCGGCCTCCGGGCCCATGAGCGCGGCCGGTGACGCCCCCATGGACCCAGAGCTGTTCCAGGTCTTCGAGGACGAGGCCGCCGAGCTGCTGCCGCGCCTGAGCGGCGCCCTGCGCCAGTGGGTCGGTCGGCCCGACAACGGTGGCGCCCGGCGCGAGGCTCTGCGTGCCCTGCACACGCTCAAGGGCAGTGCGCGCCTGGCCGGCGCGGCGCTGCTGGGTGACCGCGCCCATGCGCTGGAGTCGCTGATCGAATCCTTCGGCCAGTCCGCGCTGCAGCCCGAGCAGGGCCAGACCGTGATGCAGGGCCTGGACGGCCTGCATGCCGCGCTCGAGGCCCTGCGCCGCCAGGACGCACGGGCTGACGAGGCACCACCCCTGGCCGACCCACCCGGCAGCGGGCCCGCATCAGAGCCGGTACAGCCACCGATGGCGCCCCCGTTTCCACTGGCCACGCCCCACGCCCTGCCGGCCGAAACGGCGCCGGCTGAGCCGCTGCTGGACTCGGCCCCCCCGGCGCTGCCCGACC
>CAZKDU010000400.1:0-1741 GCA_964551485.1 uncultured Burkholderiaceae bacterium | reverse complement strand
TACACATGCCCGGCGGCCTTCAGATCTTCCAGCACCGCCTTGTAACGGTCGATGCGCTGCATCTGGTAGAACGGGCCTTCGTCGTGATCCAGGCCGAGCCAGGCCATGCCTTCGAGGATCACGTCCACCGCGGCCTGGGTCGAGCGTTCGAGGTCGGTGTCCTCGATGCGCAGGATGAAGTCACCGCCCTGCGAGCGAGCGAAGGCCCAGGGATAGAGCGCCGAGCGAATGTTGCCCAGGTGGATGAATCCCGTGGGCGACGGGGCAAAGCGGGTGCGGACGCGCGCGGCGCCGCCGGGTGCAGCTTGAGACATGGGAACAGTGTTACAGGGTGTCGAGGCCGCGCGACAGGTCGGCCTTCAGGTCTTCCAGGTGCTCCAGGCCCACGGCCACGCGCACCAGGCTCTGCTGGATGCCGGCGGCCTGGCGCTGGTCCTCGGTCAGGCGGCCGTGCGAGGTGCTGGCCGGGTGGGTGATGATGGTCTTCACATCGCCCAGGTTGGCGGTGACCGACATCAGGTGGGTGCTGTCGATCACGGCAAAGGCGTTGCGCCGGGCCTGCTCGGGGTCGCTGGCCTTCACGTCGAAGGACAGCACGGCGCCGCCCAACCCCGACTGCTGGCGCATGGCCAGGGCGTGCTGCGGATGGCTGGCCAGGCCCGGGTAATGGACACGCGCCACCTGCGGGTGGCCTTCCAGCCACTGGGCCAGGGCCAGGGCGCGCCGAGACTGCGCCTCCATGCGCAGGCCCAGGGTCTCCATGCCCTTGAGCACCACCCAGGCGTTGAACGGCGACAGGCTCATGCCGGCGCTGCGCATCACGGGGATGAACTTCTCTCGGATCAGCGCGTCGGGGCCGCAGATGGCACCGGCCACCACACGGCCCTGGCCGTCCAGGTACTTGGTGCCGGAGTGGATGATCAGGTCGGCGCCGAGCCGGGCCGGCTGCTGCAGGGCCGGCGAGCAGAAGCAGTTGTCCACGGCCAGCAGCGCGCCAGCGCGGTGCGCCACCTCGGCCAGGGCCGCGATGTCGCAGACGTCGGTCAGCGGGTTGGTCGGCGTCTCGGCAAACAGCAGCCGGGTGCTGGGGCGCAGCGCCGCCCGCCACTCGGCCACGTCGGTCTGCGACACGAAGCTGGTGCTGACGCCAAACTTGGCGAATTCGGTGCCCAGCAGCTTGATGGTGGAGCCGAACACCGAGCGCGAGCAGACCACGTGATCGCCGCTCTTGAGCAGGCCCATGCACAGCAGCAGCACGGCGGCCATGCCGCTGGCCGTGGCGACGCAGGCCTCGGTGCCCTCAAGCGCGGCCAGGCGCTTTTCCATGCTGGCCACGGTGGGGTTGGTGAAGCGCGAGTAGATGTAGCCGTCTTCCTCGCCGGCAAAGCGGCGCGCCGCAGTCTCGCTGTCGGGCTGGGTGAAGCTGCTGCTCAGGAACAGGGCTTCGGAGTTCTCGCCGTACTGGCTTTTGTCCACGGCCGCGCGCACGGCCAGGGTATCGCGGTGCAGGTTCGGGGGCAGGGGTCGGTGGCTCACGGCGGCTCAGGCCTCCTGCGCGTTGGGCAGGGTCAGGCGCGAGCTGTCCTCGCCGCCCTCTTCCAGCCCGACCCGGTGCTCGTTGAGGCGCGCAATGTCGTCGGAGGTGATGTCGCCGGTCACGTAGACGCCGTCGAAGCACGAGGCGTCGAAGCCGACGATGTGTGAGTTCAGACTGCCCACGGCGGTCTTCATGGCATCCACG
>CAZKDU010000399.1:0-1749 GCA_964551485.1 uncultured Burkholderiaceae bacterium | reverse complement strand
CGGCAGCTTCTTCAGGTTGTCCAGCGTGGCGCCGCGCCAGCCGTAGATGCTCTGGTCGTCGTCGCCCACGGCGGTGAAGCGCCCGCGCGTGCCCACCAGCAGCTTCAGCAGCTCGTACTGGGTGGCGTTTGTGTCCTGGTACTCGTCGACCAGCACATGGCCCATGATGCCTTGCCACTTCTCGCGGACGTGCTCATGTTTTTGTAGCATGGCGAGTGGCAGGCCGATCAGGTCGTCGAAGTCCACACTCTGGTAGGCGGCCAGGCGCTCCTCGTAGCGCGCCATGATGCGCGCGGTCACGCGCTCGTTGTCGTCCTGGGCCTGGGCCTCGGCCTGGGCCGCGTTCAGGCCCATGTTCTTCCACAGGCTGATGGCCCACTGCCACTGGCGCGCGGTGGCCGCGTCGGTGCTGCCGCCGCAGTCCTTCAAGATGCTGACCACGTCGTCGCTGTCCAGGATGCTGAACTGCGGCTTCAGACCCAGGGCCTCGCCGTCCTGGCGCAGCATGCGCACGCCCAGGGCGTGGAAGGTGCAGACCAGCACCTCGCCGGCGGCGCGGCCGATCAGGCCCTTGGCGCGCTCGCGCATCTCGGCCGCGGCCTTGTTGGTGAAGGTGATGGCGGCAATGCGGCTGGGCGCCAGCCCGGCCTGGATCAGCCGGGCCACTTTGTGCGTGATCACCCGGGTCTTGCCCGAGCCGGCGCCGGCCAGCACCAGGCACGGGCCCTGCAGGTAGTTCACGGCTTCTTGCTGGGCGAGGTTCAGGCCTGAGGACATGCGGGAGGGGCGCGGGCGGGCCGCGGGGGACTGCGAAAAGGCGCTCGATCATACCGGCGCGCCGCGGCCCGGGCGCGACAGCGCGGCCGCCCCAGGCCCGGCACAATGCGGCGCTGTGCTGACCATCCTGTCCGTCACCTTTCCGTTCTTCGCGCTGGTGCTGTGCGGCTACCTGGCGGCGCGGCGCCGGCTGCTGCCGCTGGAGGCGATCCCCGGGCTCAACAGCTTCGTGCTGTTCTTCGCCCTGCCCTGCATGCTGTACCGCTTCGGCGCCACCACCCCGCTGGCCCAGCTGCTGGACAGCGGGGTGTTCGGCACCTACCTGCTGTGCGCGCTGGTGATGGTGGCGTTCGCCGTCAGCACCAGCCTGAACCGGCGCATCGGCTGGAACGACGCGGCCTTTGGCGCCCTGGTGGCGGCTTTTCCCCCCACGGGCTTCATGGGCGTGCCGCTGCTGGTGGCCCTGATCGGTCCGGCCGCGGCCGGACCGGTGATCGTGACCATCGTGGTCGACATGCTGGTCACCAGCTCGGTCTGCATCGCGCTGTCGCGGCTCGACGGCGCCGGCGGCTCGGCCCGCCGCGCCGCACTCAGCGCGCTGCGCGGCGTGGCCACCAACCCCATGCCCTGGGCCATCGCGCTGGGCGGCCTGGCCTCGGCCACCCAGTTCAGCCTGCCCGGCCCGCTGCAGCGCACCCTGGGCCTGCTGGCCGATGCCGCTTCGCCGGTGGCGCTGTTCACCATCGGCGCGGTGCTGGCGCGCTCGCAGATGGTCACGGCCAGCGGCCAGGCCGCGCCCGTCCTGCTGCGCGATCACCTGCCCGTGGCCCTGCTCAAGCTCGGTCTGCACCCGCTGCTGGTGCTGCTGGTGGGGGCCGCCGCGGTGCAGCTGGGGGTGCCGCTGGCGCCCTCGGCGCTGACGGTCATGGTGTTGGTGGCGGCTTTGCCGAGTGCCAGCAACGTGTCGCTGCT
>CAZKDU010000398.1:0-1760 GCA_964551485.1 uncultured Burkholderiaceae bacterium | reverse complement strand
GAGGTATAGCCCCGGCGGCGGCTCGGACCGCTTGTTGAGCCCGAGCCAGCGGCGGATGCCCTTGCCATGGGGCGGGGCGTAGCCGTGCAGGCGGTGGGCCAGGAGCTGCAACTTCTCGGCCGTCAGCTCCTGGGCCGGGTCGCGCTGGATGGCGCCGGAGCGGATGAGCTCGCGGTAGGCCGCGATGGGTCCGCCGCGCGTGCCTTCCGCCACGGGCGTGCTAGCGGGCGCGGCGTGCCTTGGCCGCAGGCCTGCGTTTCGCCGCCGCCGGCTTGCGCCGCTTGGCAGAGGGCCTTGCCGCGGTGCCGTTCTTGGCGACCGTGGCGATGAAGGCACCGACGCAGGCGTCGCGGAAGGCCTCCAGCTCGCGCACGGTGCGGCCCGCCGCCTCGCGCTTCGTGCCCGCGATCAGCGCCTTGCCTACCTTGGGGGTGAGCTTGGTGGGCTTGAGCGTGGCCCAGCTTCCCACCCGCGTTCCGAAGTGCTTGAGCGTCGCTTCCATGCCGCCCTCGCCGCCGGTCAGGTGATAGGTCAGGCAGGGCCCCATCGCTGCCCAGCGCAGGCCGGGCCCGTGGGCGATGGAGAAGTCGATCTGCTCCGGCGTCGCCACGCCGCTGGCGATCAGGTGCACGCACTCGGCCCACACCGCGTCCTGCAGGCGGTTGGCGAGGAAGCCCGGCACCTCCTTGTGCAGCAGCAGCGGCTTCTTGCCGACGTGATCGTAGAACGCCATGGCCCAGTCGAGCGTCTTGGGCGAGGTCTTGCGCCCTCCCAGGATCTCGACCAGCGGGATCAGGTACGGCGGGTTGAAGGGGTGAGCCACCAGGAAGCGTTCGGGATGCTTCATGCCCTTCGCGATGGCCGAGGGCAGCAGACCCGACGTGCTGGAGGCGATGACGATCTCGGGGCGCGCGGCGCGGTCGAGCGTGGCGAGCAGCTTGATCTTGAGCGCCTCGTTCTCGGTGGCGTTCTCCTGGATCATGTCGACCCCGGCCGCGGCGTCCTCGGGACTGTCGACGAAATCGACGCGCTTGGGCCGGCGGCCCTTGGCGAGACCCAGCTTGACCAGCTTGGGCCAGATCTTCTCGAGCTGAGCTTCCAGGCGTGCAGCCGCGTTGGGCGCGGGGTCCCATGCCCTGATCGCGATGCCGTTGGCCAGCAGGGCGCCGCTGTGGCCGGCGAGGACATACCCGATAAACGTCGCGGTGGTAAACACCGGGCCGGGGGTAAATTGCCCAATGGCAATGGCGTCGAGGAGCTGATTGGACGTCAGGTACTGCCAGCGGTCGACCAGATCTCTTTGTAAAAAGGCGAGCAGGACATAGCCGCTACCATAGAGAACGGATCCGACCTTCAGGAAAAACCAGAAGAGTTGCGGACTGCTGACGGACAACACGGCCGTGGCGGCCTGCGCCATGCTGCTCTGGAACAGCGTCACCCCTGGCAGCAGCAGGGCCAGCAGACCCGCCGTGCCACGACGACCTTGGCAGGTTTCCCAGAGCATGACAAAGAGCCCTGCCAGGAGCAAAAGAAGCAGTTCGTGCCAGCCGAGAACCGTCAAAAGGATAGCCCCGGCTCCAGCCAGCCCTGTCGGCAGGTTTTTGATGGCAGTCTGGCCAAAACGCCAGAGTGCCTGGGCAATAATCGCCACAATGACGGGCTTGACCCCGTACAGCAGCCATCCGGCCTGCGGCATGGTCTGATACCGTACATAAAGCGCCGCCAGGGCCCAGACAATGAGCATGGCCGGCAGGATAAAG
>CAZKDU010000397.1:0-1777 GCA_964551485.1 uncultured Burkholderiaceae bacterium | reverse complement strand
GCCACCCGCTGCTGGGCGCGGCCGACTACAAGCTGGTGCACCACGCGAAGAACGGGCGCGCGGTCTACAGCTTCTGCATGTGCCCGGGCGGCACCGTGGTGGCCGCCACCTCCGAGCCCGGCCGTGTGGTCACCAACGGCATGAGCCAGTACTCGCGCAACGAGCGCAACGCCACCGCCGGCATGGTGGTCAACGTCGATCCGCCAGATTTTCTGCGCGGGCCGGCCCACGACCTGGCCGACTGGCAGGCCGCGTTCGGCGAGGCCGACGGTGCCCGCTACGCGGCCGAGGCCGAGGCACTGGCACGCCAGACCCCGGACGCGGTGCACCCGCTGGCCGGCATCGTGCTGCAGCGCCGGCTCGAGGCCGGGGCCTACGAACTCGGCGGGCGCAGCTACGAAGCGCCGGGGCAGCTGGTCGGGGACTTCATCGCCGGCCGGCCCTCCACCGCCTTTGGCGAGGTGCTGCCCTCGTACAAACCGGGCGTGAAGCTGGGCGACCTGGCGCCGGCGCTGCCGGCCTATGCCATCGAAGCCATGCGCGAGGCGCTGCCGGCCTTCGGCCGCAAGATCCAGGGTTACGACCGGCCTGATGCGGTGCTGACCGGTGTGGAAACCCGCACCTCGGCGCCGCTGCGCATCACGCGCGGCGCCGACCTGCAGAGCCTGAACCTGCGTGGCCTGTACCCGGCCGGCGAAGGGGCGGGTTATGCCGGCGGCATCCTGTCGGCCGGAGTCGATGGCCTCAAGGTGGCCGAGGCTGTGGCACTGAGCCTGATCGGCCCGCACACACGCTGACACCAGCGGGGCGGCGCGCGACGCGCGCTCCCCTCATCACCCCTGACAAGCATTCATCGGCGGCGTTCCCAGTGGCCGCCTCGGCCCTGCCAGCCGCCGCCGTGGCGCGGCGCCCATTCACGCGGCGCCCAGCCGTAGCCGGGTCGCGGTGGCGACCAGTAGCCGGGGCGCCAGGCGTAGCGCCCACCCCCCCAGTCCCAGAAACCGTTGATCCAGATGTAGCTGGGGGCCGGCGCCACGGGAATGGTTTCGGCATAGAGCGGAGGCGGTGCGTTGGGCGCCACCATCACCGGGCCCGGCTCCGCATAGCCGGCCGGCAGCGGGGCCACCACGCAGCCCGTCAGCAGCGCAGCGGCACCGACGGCCAGGGCCAGGCCCAGCGGCCGCACCGCGCGCGAAAAAGTCAGTCCCAGGGACATGGTGCACTCCTTGTGATGCCCCTGTTCAACGGCCGGCCGGGCCCGCTGTTGACGGCCCCAGGTGTCGCGCGGGTAAAGCCTTGCAACAGGCTGTGCCGCCCGGGCGCAAAAAAGCCCCCGGCGGGCGGGGGCTTGCCTGGCGAGGGTCGCAACCGTGGGCACGTGGCCCGGGGCGCTCAGGCCTGCGGGTTCTGCAGCGCGGCGATGCGCGCCTCGATCGGCGGATGGGTGCTGAACAGCTGGCCGATGCCGCCGGCAATGCCCATGGCCGCCACGCTCTTGGGCAGCTCACCCGGGGTCAGGCCGCCCAGGCGCGCCAGGGCGTTGATCATGGGCTGGCGGCGGCCCATGAGCTGGGCGGCGCCGGCGTCGGCACGGAACTCGCGCTGGCGGCTGAACCAGGCCACGATGATGGCGGCCACGAAGCCCAGCACGATGTCAAGCACGACGGTGGTGACCATGTAGCCGATGCCGGGGCCGCTGTCACGGTCGTCGCCCTTGCGCAAGAAGCTGTCCACCGCGTAGCCGATGACGCGGCTGAGGAACACCACGAAGGTGTTC
>CAZKDU010000396.1:0-1781 GCA_964551485.1 uncultured Burkholderiaceae bacterium | reverse complement strand
TCGTCCACATAACGCGCCACCAGGGCCTCGTCGAAATGCGCGAGGCCGAAGCGCCCGCCGCCGCCGCTGGAACCCATTTCGCGCCGGCCCTTGTGCTCGGCGATCACGGTGAGCGACAGCCGCACCAGCGGCCGCACGTCGGCGGCCAGGGTGCCGTCGGCCCGCGCCACCAGCACCACGTCGTACTCGGCAGCCAGGCCAGCCATGACCTGCACCACACGCGGGTCCTTGGCGCGCGCCAGCTGCTCGACGCGCTCGAGCAGCCGCACCTTGGCCGTGCTGTCCAGTGTGGCGATCGGGTCCAGCCCGGGGTACAGGCGGCGGCTGGGCGCGACCTTGCGCGCCGACACGCGCACGCGCCGGCCCTGGGCACTGGCGCTGATGCTGCGCACCGTGCGCGCGGCGTCCAGCAGCGAGGCCTCGGAAATGTCGTCGGAATAGGCAAACGCGGTCTTCTCGCCGCTGACCGCGCGCACACCCACGCCCTGGTCGATCGAGAACGAGCCGGTCTTGACGATGCCTTCTTCCAGGCTCCAGCCCTCGGAGCGCGTGTACTGAAAATAAAGGTCGGCGTCGTCCACGCGGTGCGCGGTGATCTCGGCCAGTGCGCGGCCCAGGTGGGACTCGTCCAGGCCAAAGGGGTGCAGCAGCAGCGACTGGGCCGTGGCCAGGCGCTCCAGGGTCGGTTCGCGGGAAATCATGGGGCCATTGTAGGCAGGGGCGTGTGGCCCGGCCGCGCCCGGGGCCTTGTGGGTGCCCCACCCCGGGGCGGGCAGGGGTGCCGGGCGGGGGGTGGGCCGATGGCGGCCGCTCAGCCGCCGAGCCAGCGCCACAGTGCCGCATCGTCCTCGTCGGCCAGGCCGGCCTGCAGGGCCCGGGCGAACACGGCAGCGGCGGCCGGGCCCAGCGGGCCGTCGAAGCCGGCCGCCTGGGCCGCCTGCTGGGCCAGGCACGTGTCCTTGGCCAGCAGGGCCATGCGGGCGCGCGGGGCGGTGTCGCCGGCCAGGGCGCGGCGCAGCCGGTCCACACCGATCCAGCTCTGGCCGCTGGAGCGCTCGATCACGTCCAGCGTGGTGGCCGGGTCCAACCCGAGGCGCTGCGCCAGCGCCAGGGCCTCGGCCGCGCCCACCAGGTTGATGCCGGCCAGCAGGTTGTTGACGAGCTTGGTGCGGGCACCGTCGCCCGGGCGTGTACCGACCTGAAACACCGGCGCGCCCAGGGTCTCGAGCAGGCCGCGCCGGGCCTCGAACACGGCGTCGGCGCCGGCCACCATCAGGCTCATGCGGCCCTCGCGGGCGCGCGCCGGGCCACCGGACAGCGGCGCGTCCAGGGTGTCGACGCCGCACTCGGCCAGGCGCGCGGCGAAGCGCTCCACGTCCTCGGGGGCGATGGTCGGGCACAGCAGCACGGTCTGGCCGGGGCGCAGCGCGGCGGCCGCGCCCTGCGGGCCGAACAGCACGTCCTCGGTCTGCGCGGCATCCACCACACAGACCACCAGCGCTTCGGAATTCATAGCAACCTCGCGAGCACTGGCAAGGGCTTGTGCCCCAAATGCCTGCACGTCCTGGAGGCGCTGCGGCACCACATCGAAAGCCCGCACCGGCCAGCCCTGGGCACACAGGCGCTCGGCCATGGCGCCGCCCATCAGGCCCACGCCGACCAGGCCGACCGGGTCACACGCGGGCCCGTCGGCCAGGGGGGTCATGACTGCATCAGGCGCCGCGCGCGTGAGATGGACATCAGGATGCCGACCGCCATGCCCAGGGTCACCATGGCGGTGC
>CAZKDU010000395.1:0-1786 GCA_964551485.1 uncultured Burkholderiaceae bacterium | reverse complement strand
TGAGGGTGAGGGTGAGGGTGAGGGTGAGGGTGAGGGTGAGGGTGGGGCGCGCCCGCGCCGCCCGTGCCGCCTGCGGCGCGCGGCCGCGTGCAGCCATGGGGGCTGCACGGCCGCACGCCAGCCCGTATCATGGGGCGGCACGGCCCGCAGCGGCCGAGGAGTTGCCCGATGAGCCACGACCCCCATACCCCCCATGCCACGCACGGCCTGCCGCCTGCCTGGAAACACGACGGTGTGCGCGTGATCCCTGGCCACCAGCTCGACGGCAACGTGCCGTCCACCCCGGGCATGGACCGCAAGGCGGCGATCAACTTCGCCCGCGTGGGCGCGCAGAAGCTCTGGGCTGGCACCGTCACCATCCACCCCGACGCCAAGACCGGCGCCCACCACCATGGGCCGCTGGAGAGCGTGATCTACGTGGTGCGCGGGCGCGCCCGCATGCGCTGGGGCGAGCACCTGGAGTTCACGGCCGAGGCCGGGCCGGGTGACTTCATCTACGTGCCTCCCTATGTGCCGCACCAGGAGATCAACGCCAGCGCCACCGAGGTGCTGGAGTGTGTGCTGTGCCGCAGCGACGGCCAGGCCGTGGCCGTGAACCTGGACATCGAGCCGGTGGAGCGGCCCGAGCAGGTGCTGTGGATCGATCCGACACACCCACGCGGCGCTGTCTGACACGGCCGCTGCGCCGACGGTTCCTACAATCATCCAGCCCATCCAGGGGGGTTGTCGCGCACCGGTCACGGGCCCTGCGCGACGATCAGCGCTGTGGCCATCCGCCCGGCCCCGCACGGCCACCGTGCCGGCCCAGCCGTTTCCTGGTTCCCTACACCCACAAGGAGAACTCCTCATGCCCATTTCCACCCTCGGCAAACGCCTGATCGCCGGCACCGCCGTCGCCTGCCTGGGCCTGCTGGTCGTCGGCTGCAACAAGGCCGACACCCAGGCCCCTGCGCCCGCTGCCGCACCGGTCCCCGCCCCAGCGGCTGCCCCGGCACCTGCCGCGGCCCCGGCCCCGGCCGGCAGCGTGTCGATCCTGGAACCTGCCAATGGCGCCACCGTGAGCAGCCCGTTCAAGGTCAAGTTCGGCGCCAGCGGCGTGGCCGTGGCCCCGGCCGGCACCATGGACGCCGGCACCGGCCACCACCACCTGCTGATCAACACCGGCCCGATCCCGGCCGGCCAGTCGATCCCGGCCGACGAGGCCCACCTGCACTACGGCAAGGCCCAGACCGAGGCCGACATCACCCTGCCGCCGGGCAAGTACAAGCTGACCGCGCAGTTCGCCAACGGCGCGCACCAGTCTTACGGCGAGGCCCTGAGCGCGACCATCGAGGTCACGGTCAAGTAAGGCGTGGGCCCCCGGGCCACGCCAACAGGTGCCCACACCTGCGCCGCGCACCCCAGGCGTGGCAAAAAAAAGGCCGGCAGCCCTTGCCGGCCTTTTGTCAGGTGCTATCAAAAATGAAGTGCTGGCCGGAAGCGCAGCCGGGGCCGAGGCCGCCCCTCAGGCGTCGGCCACCTGCAGCACCAGCTTGCCGAAGTTCTCCCCGTTGAAGAGCTTGAGCAGGGCCTGCGGGAACTGGTTCAGGCCGTGCACCACGTCCTCGCGGCTCTTCATGCGGCCATCCTTCAGGTAGCTGGCCAGTTCCACCACCGCCTGCGGGTAGCGGTCGGCGTAGTCGAACACCACCATGCCCTCCATGCGCGCGCGGTTGACCAGAAGGCTCAGGTAGTTCTTCGGGCCCTGCACGGCACTGGTGGCGTTGTACTGGCTGATGGCGCCGCA
>CAZKDU010000394.1:0-1795 GCA_964551485.1 uncultured Burkholderiaceae bacterium | reverse complement strand
CGCGCGCCCGCTCACCATCGGCCTGAACTGCGCGCTGGGCGCGGCGCTGATGCGCCCCTACATCCAAGAGCTGGCCAAGGCCGCGCCCGACACCTTCATCAGCTGCTACCCCAACGCCGGCCTGCCCAACCCCATGAGCGACACCGGCTTCGACGAGACGCCCGAGGTCACCAGCCGGCTGCTGCGCGAGTTCGCGGCCGAGGGGCTGGTCAACATCGTCGGCGGCTGCTGCGGCACCACGCCCCAGCACATCGAGGCCATCGGCCAGGCCGTGGCGCCGCTGGCCGGGCGCCGCGTGGCGCGCCCCTGGTTCTATCGGGAAGCCGCCTGAGGCGCCATGCGCATCGAGGACCTGCGCCAGCGCCTGCATGCCCTGGGCGCCAACGCGCGCCACCAGCACCGCGTGCTGCGCCTGTGGTCGCAAGCCCTGCCGCAGGACCACGGCAGCCGGCCGGTCGAGCACTTCCTGCCCCGACCGCTGCGTGAGGCGCTGCCGGCGATCGAGCGCGACCTGGCCGCCTGCGCCACCGTGCACTCCGAGCACCCGGGCGAAGACGGATCCCTGCGGCGGGTGGTGGCCCTGGCCGACGGCCAGCTGGTGGAGAGCGTGCACATGCCGCCGGGCCGCATCCCGGCGCTGTGTGTCTCGACCCAGGTCGGCTGTGCCGTCGGCTGCGTCTTCTGCATGACCGGCACCACTGGGCTGGTGCGCCAGCTCGGCAGCGCCGAGATCGTGGCGCAGGTGGCGCTGGCGCGGCAGCAGCGCTCGGTCAAGCGCGTGGTGTTCATGGGCATGGGCGAGCCCGCGCACAACCTCGACAACGTGCTGGAGGCCATCGACCTGCTGGGCACGGCCGGCAACATCGGGCACAAGAACCTGGTGGTCTCCAGCGTGGGCGATGCGCGCCTGTTCGACGCCCTGATGGCGCGGGCCGAGGGCCAGGTGCGCCCGGCGCTGGCGATCTCCCTGCACACCACAAGTGCCGAGCTGCGTGCCCGGCTCCTGCCGCGGGCCCCGGCCCTGACGCCGGGCGAGCTGGTGGCGGCGGCCGAGCGGTATGCGCGCGCCAGCGGCTACCCGGTGCAGTACCAGTGGACGCTGCTCGAAGGCATCAACGACACGGACGAAGAGGTCGAGGGCCTGGTGCAGCTGCTGCACGGCCGCTATGCCATCCTCAACCTGATCCCCTACAACGCGGTGCCTGACCTGCCTTACCGCCGGCCTTCGTGGGAGGCGGCGGCCGAGCTGGCGCGCCGCCTGCACCGGCGCGGCATCCTGACCAAACTGCGCCAGTCGGCCGGGCAAGACGTCGATGGCGGCTGCGGCCAGCTGCGCGCGCGGGCGGTGCAGCGCCGCGTGATCGCCCTGCAGCCGATGGCGGTGTGATGGCGGCATGAGGGCCGGCGCCAGTGTGCGGCGCCCCCCCGCTGGCGCCGGCCGGCCCAGGCTGTAAAATCAGCGCAGTTCCAAGGAGCGTTGCAGCCGGTCGCCAGGCCGGTCAGGCTTGGGGCACTTCTTTTGCAACGACGCTCGCCTGTCTGTGTCTGTCCAGGTGAGCCATGTCTGAAATTGCCCCCCCTTCCATGTTGTTGTCCGGTCTGGAGCCGGTGCGCATCGGCGCGGGCACGCTGTTCGTCAACATCGGCGAGCGCACCAACGTCACGGGCTCCAAGGCCTTTGCCCGCATGATCCTCAACGGCCAGTTCGAGGAGGCGCTGGCGGTGGCGCGCCAGCAGGTGGAGAACGGCGCCCAAGTGGTGGACGTGAACATGGACGAGGCCATGCTCGACAGCC
>CAZKDU010000393.1:0-1799 GCA_964551485.1 uncultured Burkholderiaceae bacterium | reverse complement strand
GGCACCGGCCGGCACCGGCGCCCCGGTGAAGATGCGTGCCACGCTGCCGGGCTGCAGCGCGGTGCCGGCATGGCCGGCCGGGATGCGCTGCGACACCGGCAGCGGCCGGCCAGTGGCCACATCGGCCACGCGCACGGCGTAGCCGTCCATGGAGCTGTTGTCCTGCGGCGGCACCTGCAGGGCCGACACCAGGTCGGCCGCCAGCACGCGGCCGTCGGCGTCGAAGGTGGGCACCGTCTCCACGCCGGCCAGCGGCGTCACGCGGCCCAGCAGGGTCGCCAGGGCATCGTCCAACAGCATCAGCGGCGCGCGCGGCGCGGCGGGAGGGGAAGCGGCGTTCATGCAAACATCTCGGGTGAATAGTCGAAGCGCTGGCCATTGTCGATCAACCAGGCGGCCATGGCATCAGGGTCGTTCAAATCCAGCACCGGCCGCAAGGTGGGCTCGGGCAGGGACTGCGGCGCGTCGGTGGCGATCGCCACAACGAAGTCGTCGTCGGGGTAGCGCACGGGTGGCGCAGCCCGGTCGCCGCCCGGCGGGCGCCAGACCTCGACCTTCAGCAGGTTGCTGTGCTTGAACCCCTCGACCAGCACCCAGTCCACGCCCTCGTAGAGCTCGGCCAGCAGCTGGTGCACCGTGGGCTCGGCCGGGCGCTCGTACTCGCGCACCAGGGCCAGCCGGCGGTCGGACGCCACCACCACCTCGAAAGCGCCCGCCTGGCGGTGGCGGTGCGTGTCCTTGCCCGGGTGGTCGATGTCGAAGCGGTGGTGTGCGTGCTTGACCACGGACACGCGCAGCCCACGCCGGCGCAACGCCGGGATGAGCTGCTCCACCAGCGTGGTCTTGCCCGAGCCGGAGTCGCCGGCAAAGCCAACGACCCTCATGCCCTGCGCCCCATGACGCACACGCTGCCCGTTGCCTTCACGCTATGCTTTCAATAGCAAGAAACGTCCATCAGGCAAGGGCTGGTGGCAGATTCAGTCACAGTGCGCAGCGATGTAGGCCTGCACCTGGGCGACGTCGGCCGGCATCACCTGCACGCGCTTGGGCAGGGCCTCAATGCCCTCGAACTTGGCTGGGCGGTCGGGCTCGCGGCCCAGGGCCTCGACGATGGTGGCAGCGAACTTGATCGGCAACGCCGTCTCCAGCACCAGCATGGGAACGCCGGGTTGGCGCTGCTCGCGTGCCACCTTGACGCCATCGGCGGTGTGGGTGTCGATCAGCGTGCCGAAGCGCTCGAAGGTGTCGCGGATGGTGGACAGGCGGTCGGCATGGGTGCTCTTGCCGCTGACGAAACCGTAGCGGTCGGCGGCCTGGGCAAACAGCGGGTCGGCACTGAGGTCGAAGCGGCCCTCGCGCGACAGCGCGGTACCGAACAGCGCCTGGGTGCGCGCGGCGTCCCGGCCCAGCAGGTCGAACACGAAGCGCTCGAAGTTGCTGGCCTTGGAGATGTCCATCGACGGGCTGGAGGTTTCATGCGTGTCGGCGCTGCCGCGCACGCGGTAGACGCCGGTGCGGAAGAACTCGTCGAGCACGTCGTTCTCGTTGGTGGCCACCACCAGCTTGCCGATGGGCAGGCCCATCTGGCGCGCCACATGGCCGGCGCAGATGTTGCCGAAGTTGCCGCTGGGCACGGTGAAGTCGACCTGCGGAAAGCCGCGATTGGCCGCCGGGCCACCCCGAGGCGAATCAGCCCCCCCGGGGGGCAGCGAGGACACGCCAGTGCCGAGCGTGGGGGCGGCGTCCAGGGCCTGGAAGTAGCCCGCGACGTAGTACACCACCTGGGCCAGCAGCCGCGC
>CAZKDU010000392.1:0-1809 GCA_964551485.1 uncultured Burkholderiaceae bacterium | reverse complement strand
CGCGCCGCGTGCCGCCGCCCCCGCCGTGCCCACCCCTGGCGCCGCCGTGGCCGCCACCTGACCCCATCGAAAGCCTTCCATGTCGATCCAAATCCGCCAAGTCACCAAGCAATTCGGCAGTTTCCAGGCGCTCAAGGGCGTGGACCTGGACATCGAGCCGGGCGAGCTGGTCGCGCTGCTCGGCCCCTCGGGCTGCGGCAAGACCACGCTGCTGCGCATCATCGCCGGGCTGGAGTCGGCCGACGCCGGCCACATTTTGTTCTCGGGCGAGGACGCCACCGGCCTGCACGTGCGCGAGCGCAACGTGGGCTTCGTGTTCCAGCACTATGCGCTGTTCCGCCACATGAGCGTGTTCGACAACGTGGCCTTCGGCCTGCGCATGAAGCCGCGCGGCCAGCGCCCGAGCGAGGCCCAGATCAAGGAGAAGGTGCACTCGCTGCTGAACCTGGTGCAGCTCGACTGGCTAGCCGACCGCTACCCGGCCCAGCTCTCCGGCGGCCAGCGCCAGCGCATTGCCCTGGCGCGCGCGCTCGCGGTCGAGCCCAAGGTGCTGCTGCTCGACGAGCCCTTCGGCGCGCTCGACGCCAAGGTGCGCAAGGAGCTGCGCCGCTGGCTGCGCCGCCTGCACGACGACCTGCACGTGACCAGCATCTTCGTCACGCACGACCAGGAGGAGGCGCTCGAGGTGGCCGACCGCGTGGTGCTGATGAACGCCGGCCAGATCGAGCAGATCGGCTCGCCTCAGCAGGTCTGGGACCAGCCGGCCAGCCCCTTCGTCTACGGCTTCCTGGGCGACGTGAACCTTTTCCACGGCCGTGCCCACCAGGGCCAGGTGGACCTGCAGGGCATCCGCTTCGACGCGCCCGAGCACGCCGGCGCCGAGCACGCCAAGGCCTTCGCCTACGTGCGCCCGCACGACCTGGACGTGCAGCGCTACTCGCCCGGCGCGACCGGCATCGTGGCCCAGCTCAGCCGCGCCATCGTGGTCGGCCCGATCGCGCGCCTGGAACTCATTCCCAGCGACGACCTCCAAGCCGGCAGCACCAGCCTGATCGAGGCGCAGATTCCTGCGCAACAATTCAGGGATCTGTCGTTCCGTGAAGGCGAGACCTTGGTGGTCACGCCGCGGCACGCCAGGGTGTTTCTGGAAGGACACTGAGGGTGTTGCACTGGCTCGGAGAAGCGTTTGAATCCAACCCGCGGCGCCTGCTGGCGCTGACGGCCGCCGGCTGTGCCGGCCTGCTTGGCTACGGCCTGTACCTGCAGCACGGGCTGGGGCTGGAGCCCTGCCCGATGTGCATAGTGCAGCGTTATGCCCTGGTGCTGGTGGCCCTGGCCGCCGGCCTGGGCGCGCTCAGCCGCCGGCGCGGCGCGCACTGGGCCGGCGCGCTCGGGGTGCTGCTGCTGGCGCCGTTCGGCGCCTTCGTGGCGGCGCGCCAGAGCTGGCTGCAGTGGTACCCGCCCGAGTCCGTGAGCTGCGGCCGCGACTTCTACGGCATGGTCGAGACCTTCCCGCTGCAGCGCGCCGTGCCCATGATCTTCAAGGGCAGCGGCGACTGCTCCAAGGTGGACTGGACCTTCCTGGGCGGCAGCATCGCCAACTGGTCGTTTGTCTGCTTCGTGCTGCTGGGCCTGCTGGCGCTGCACCTGCTGTGGCGGCTGGCGCGGCGCGGGCGCTGAAGACCGCGGCCGAGTCCTCACCGCAAGGCCCACGCCCAGGCGCGGTGTGCGGGCCTGGGTGGACTGCTCTGGGTGACCCAGGCCCAGATGGCATGTCGCGTGACAGGGCAGGGGGTGGCGCGGGGTGGG
>CAZKDU010000391.1:0-1814 GCA_964551485.1 uncultured Burkholderiaceae bacterium | reverse complement strand
CACACTGGGCAGCACCACCAGCGCCAGGATGGCCAGCACCTGGGTCATCACATAGGGGTTGGTCCAGACCAGCATGGCCAGCGCGCCCAGCCCCATCACCGCGTTGCGCAGCCCCATCGACAGCGACGAGCCCACCACCGTTTGCACCAGCGTGGTGTCGGTGGTCAGGCGGCTCAGCACCTCGCCGGTCTGGGTGGTCTCGAAGAACACCGGGCTCTGGCGCAGCACGTGGGCGTAGACCGCGTTGCGCAGGTCGGCCGTGATGCGCTCGCCCAGCCAGCTCACCAGGTAGAAGCGCGCCGCCGAAAACAGCCCCAGCGCCACCGCCACGCCAAACAGCTCGGCAAAGTGCGCCTGCAGCCGCAGCGCCTGCGCGCGCGGGTCGGCCGGCGCCAGGCCGGCGTCGATCAGCGTGCGCAGCGCCACCGGGAACAGCAGCGTGGCGCCGGCCGCCAGCGCCAGGAACAGCAGCGCCAGGGCGATGCGGCCCCGGTACGGGCGCAGGAAGGGCCGCAGGCCCGAGAGCGAGCGGGGCGAGGCACTGGTGTGCGGTGGGGCATGCGAAGAGGCCATCAGACCAGTGTAGTGCGAGCCCGCTGGCTCACGGCATCCAGCGCCGCCTCACAACCTCAGCGGCTGCGCATACCCCGTCATCTCCAGGTAGCCGCGGCCGACCACGTGGCCGTTGCTGTCGCGCAGTTCGCTCAGGCCTTCCCAGTACAGGCCGCCGGTGCTGGCGCGGCCGTCGATCTCCTGCGCGTCGAGCAGGGCGTGCACGCTGTAGAAGTCGGCCGGCGTGCGCACCAGCCACTGCACCGGGTAGCGGGCGCGGCTGATCGGGCTGGTCCAGTGCCGGCCGGGCTGGAAGTCCACCTCGCCCGGGCTGGCGACGAAGGTCTGGCCGCCGCTGGCGCGGAAGCTGCCGCCGCTCCACAGGGTGCTGCCGTCGGCGCGGCGCAGGCGGAACGCGGTGAGCGCGCTGCCGTCGAACAGGTTCATGCCGATCCAGTCCCAGCCCACGGCCTCGGGGTGCAGCAGGGCCTGGCTCCATTCGTGGTCCAGCCAGGCCGTGCCGCGCAGCGCCAGGCGCCGGCCCTGCAGCACCAGCGTGCCCTCGGTGGCCAGCTGCGGCTGGCTGTAATAAAAGCTGGCCTGCGCCGCCTCGGGCCCCTTGCGCGACCAGCCCTGCCGGCCCTGCAGCAGCAGCGGCTGGGTGGTGGTGCAGCGCAGCGCCAGCGCAAAGTCGGCGCCGCCGCCGCGCGCCTCGTACACGGCGCCGGTGGCCGCGCCGGGCGGCGCGGGCGTGCGCGCCAGTGCCCAGTCGCGCAGGTGCACGCCGGTGTCGTCGGTGCGGGCCTCGGCCAGGCCGAAGCCGCTGCGCGCGGCGCGCTGGCTGTGCCAGTGGTGGCGCCTAGCCAGGTCGGTCACGGCCACATGGGCCAGCAGCAATTGCCTGGCGGCAAAGCGCGAGGCCATGCCCTGGGTGCCCTCCACCCGCGAGCGAAAGAAGGTGAGCTGAAAGCCGTAGGGCTGGCTAGCGCCGTGGCCGGCACGGGGGCTGGAGGCCGGGCCGGCCATGGGGTGGGGTGCCTGGCCGCTGCCGGTGCCCGCACCCGGGGCCGGTGCGGGGGCGGTGGCGTCCAGGGCCTCGCCCTCGGGCACGAGCTGGCCGGTCAGGTACCACCACTCGGTGCGCACCTCGGGGTGGGCGCCGTGGTCGCGCGGGAACTGCAGCGCGCGGGGCTGCAGCAGGGGGGCGGTGGCGGCCGCAGCGGCCTGGGCTGGCCCCGGCCCGGCCCACGGCGTTTGTGGCG
>CAZKDU010000390.1:0-1828 GCA_964551485.1 uncultured Burkholderiaceae bacterium | reverse complement strand
ACAACGACATCAAAGAAGGTGATCAGCTGGAGTTCTTCGAGATCAAGGAAATCGCCCGCACGCTGTAAGGTGATCGGACTCCCATGGCCCGCAAAGCGCCCAGCGCCCCCAACCGCAGCTTCAAGGTGGCCGACCAGATCCAGCGCGATCTGGCCGAGTTGATCGCGCGCGAACTCAAGGACCCGCGCGTCGGCATGGTCACGCTGCAGGCGGTCGAGGTCACGCCCGACTACGCGCATGCCAAGGTGTTCTTCAGCCTGCTGACTGGCGACCCTGAGGAAACCACCGAGGCCTTGAACCAGGCCGCGGGGTTCCTGCGCAACGGCCTGTTCAAGCGCCTGCACATCCACACCGTGCCCACGCTGCACTTCGTGTTCGACCGCACCACTGAGCGCGCGTCCGACATGAACGCGTTGATCGCCCGGGCGGTCGCCTCCCGTTCCAAGGACGACGCGAGCTGAGATGAGCACCGCCGGGCCGCCCCAAGGTGCGAAAGCCCCCTTGGGGGGCAGCGACGTGTACGCCATGAAAGAGCGTGAGGATCAAGCGTGCGCACCGCGCGCCAGGGTGCCGCGGCGCCCTGTGCACGGGGTGCTGCTGCTCGACAAACCGCTGGGCATCTCCAGCAACCAGGCCTTGCAAAAAGCCAAATGGCTGCTGCGCGCCGAAAAGGCCGGCCATACCGGCACGCTGGACCCGCTGGCCACGGGCGTGCTGCCGCTGTGTTTTGGCGCGGCCACCAAGTTCAGCCAGCTGCACCTGGACGCCGACAAGACCTACGAGACCACGGTGCGGCTGGGTGTGCGCACCGCCACCGCCGACGCCGAAGGCGAGGTCATTGCCACCCGGCCGGTGGCCTGCACGCTGGGCCAGGTGGTCGAGGTGCTGGACCGCTTCATGGGTCCGATCGAGCAGGTGCCGCCCATGCACAGCGCCTTGAAGAAAGACGGCAAGGCCCTGTACGAGTACGCCCGCCAGGGTGAGACGGTGGAGCGCACACCGCGCTTGGTGGTGGTACACGACCTCGACCTGCTCGACGTGGACCTGCAATGCGACGCCCCCTTCCTGCGGCTGCGGGTGCATTGCAGCAAGGGCACCTACATCCGCACGCTGGGCGAAGACATTGCCGAGGCCCTGGGCTGCGGCGGCCACCTGAGCGCGCTGCGCCGGGTGGCCACTGGCGAGTTCACCGAAGCCCAGTGCATCAGCCTGGCGGCATTGGAGGCCATGGGCGAAGACGCGCGCCAGGCCTGCCTGCGGCCGGTGGACACGCTGCTGGCAGGCCACACGCGGGTCACACTGGACGCCGACAATGCGGGGCGCTTCCTGAGCGGCCTGCGCCGCCGGATCGACCTGCCCGACACCCCGGCCGTGGCGGTGTTCGGCCAGGCACCCAAGGCCTTGCTGGGCGTGGCCCACATCACCGCCCGGGAACTGATCCCGGACCGCCTGCTCAGCCCCATCGACATCCGACAGATTTTAGAAAACCAAACACACGCGACCGTGTGACATCCCTTCAGGAAACCACCATGAGCACCAGACAGCTTCGCAACATCGCCATCATCGCGCACGTTGACCACGGCAAGACCACCATGGTCGACCAGTTGCTGCGCCAGTCCGGCACCTTCGCCGAGCACGAGAAGGTGGTCGACACGGTGATGGACAACAACGCGATCGAAAAAGAGCGTGGCATCACCATCCTGGCCAAGAACTGCGCCGTGACCTGGGAAGGCACGCACATCAACATCGTCGACACCCCGGGCCACGCGGACTTCGGTGGCGAGGTGGAGCGCGCCCTGTCCATGGTCGATGGCGTGCTGCTGCTGAT
>CAZKDU010000389.1:0-1831 GCA_964551485.1 uncultured Burkholderiaceae bacterium | reverse complement strand
TCCACGGTGTAGTTGACGGAGTCGGCAATGGCGCCGGTGATGTCCTCGGTCACGGTGGCCTGGCGCGTCAGGTCGCCGCCAGCCACGGCCTGCAGCTCGTTCATAAGGCGCAGGATGGCACGCTGGTTGGTTTCGTTGACCTGGCGCGTCTCCTGCTCCTGGCGCTCGGCCTCCTGGCGCTGCTGCTCGGCCATGCGCTGGCGCTGGCGGCTGTCGAACAGCTGCAGCCGCACCAGACCGGCGGCGCAGGCCAGCACCAGGGCCATGGACAGCACCAGGGCGGTGCCCGCGATCCAGCCGATGCCGCCTTGCGACGACAGGCGGGCCTGCAGGCTGACCAGGGCGCGGCCCAGGGGCTCGCTGTCGGCCACTAGGGTGGCGTGGGCCTCGCGCGCCGAGGCCACGGTCTGCAGGTTGCCGAGGATGGCGCTGGCGTCGCGCCGGGTTTGGTCGAACAGCTTGCTCAGGGCGCCAAGCCGCTCACGCGTCTCGGGGTCGCGGGTGCCGTTCAGCCGCATCTCGGGGTTGCCGTCGATCAGGGCCCGATTGATCTCGCGAAAGGAGTTGAGGTCCTTGCCCAGCAGGAACACCGCCTCCGGGCTGACCCCGTCGCCGGTGAGGAACTCGTTGGCCGACTTGCCCATGCGCTGGGTCAGCATGACCAGCTGGCTGGCGGCCGAGATGTCGGCCGCCGATGCGCCCTGCTGCAGCTTGAGCGCAATCACGGCTTCGGCCACCTCGAGCAGGTCGCCCGACTGGCGGTTGATGGTGCGCAGCGCGGTGCCCACCTGGGTCAGCAGCTTCTCCTGCGACAGCAGGGTGGTGGCGGCCTTGTCGCTTCGCTCCATCAGCGGCACGATGCTGGCCAGGTCGTCCTCGTAGGCGCTGGAGACGGCCGACAAACGCAGCTCGCTGTCACCGCTTTGCAGGCCGCGCACAGTGCGCACCAGCACGCTGACGCTCTCGCGCACGTCGTCAAAGGCCTGGTTGTGGCCGAGCACGGCCTGCGAGGCCGACTTGGCCAGGCGCTGCGACTGCATCGAGGCCTGACCGGTGGCGGCCACCTGCTGGGCCACGCGGTCGGCCCGGCCCAGGGCCACCAGCAGCACAATCAGCAGCAGCGCCAGCGACAGGCCCAGCACCATGGTCAGGCGGCGCTGGTGTTCGGCCGAGGCGCGGTAGCCCAGCAGCGGCAGCTCCATCAAGGTATGGTCGGGCGAGGCCTCGGTGACCTCGTCAGGCACCTCGGTGGGTTGCCAGTCCTCACCCGGCAGGCGCAGCACCGACGGCAGGTCGGGCCGGCGGCGGCGGCGCGCGCGGCGCCAGGCGCGCCGCAGGGTGTGGGTCAGGTCGTCGAGCCAGGTCATGCCGCCCCCATGTGCATCGTCGTCGGTGTGTGGTTCATGGTGTGCCCACCGCCAGGAAACGCGGTGCCTGGCTGAGCGTGCTCAGATCCAGCACCTGCCAGACCAGACCTGCCGCATCGCGGTGGCCGGCCACGGCACCGGCATCGGCACGGGCAAGGCCAGGGTCGATCGGTGCGCCGGCGAAATCGGCCGGCTGGCGCAGGCCGGCCAGCTGGCTGACCTGCAGCGCGCAGGGCAGCTCAAAGCGAGGGGCCAGCGTGACCCAGTGGGCCTCGGCCACTGGCGCGCCGGCCGGGCCGGCGGCCATGGCCGGGGCCGGCCAGCCCGGCTCCCGGGCCAGGTAGGCCCCCAGGTCGACCACAGTGTGCAGGCGCCCGCGCAGGTTGGCCACGCCCAGCAACCAGGGCTGCACGTAAGGCAGGGGTTGGCAGTGCCCGGCGGGCTGGATCTCGCCGGCCTGGTCC
>CAZKDU010000388.1:0-1836 GCA_964551485.1 uncultured Burkholderiaceae bacterium | reverse complement strand
CGCATCGGCGCGGCCGTGCACGACGCGCGCGTGGCCGAGGTGGCGCAGGCGCTCGGGCTCAGCCCGGCCAGCGACCCGCCAGGTTCTTGAGCAGCAGGCCGGTGGCGGCGAGCTGGCGGTTCTGCACATCCAGCAGGCTGCGCTCGGCCGACAGAGCGCCGGCCTGGGCCGTGGCCACGTTGAGGTAGCTCACGGTGCCGGCCTGGTACTGGTTGAGCGCAATCTCCAGCGCGCGCCGCGCCGCCGCCAGCGCTTCGCCCTGCAGCCGCGCCTGCTCGCGCAGGCTGGCGGCCAGCACCAGGTTGTCCTCGACCTCCTGGAAGGCGGTCAGCACGGTCTGGCGGTAGCTGGCGCTGGCCTGGTCGAGCCCGGCGCGGGCCTGCTCGGTGGCGGCGCGGCGCGCGCCGCCGTCGAACAGCGAAAGCGCCAGCGCCGGCCCGAGCGACCAGAACAGGTGCGGCGCGCTGGCCAGGTCGGCCAGGCTGTTGCCACGGTAGCCAGCCGTGGCCGAGAGCGTGAGCGAGGGGAAGAAGGCGGCCTGCGCCACCCCCACCTGGGCGTTGGCTGCGGCCACGCGGCGCTCGGCCGCGGCAATGTCGGGGCGGCGCTGCAGCAGCGTCGAGGGCAGCAGTTCGGGCACCGCCGGCACGGCTGGCAGCACGCCCGTGGGCGCCAGGCCAAAGGCCGCGGGCGGCTGGCCCAGCAGCACGGCGATGGCGTGCTCGAGCTGGGCGCGCTGGCTGCGCTGCTCGACCAGCTGGGCCTGGGCCGAGGCGAGCTGCGACTCGGCCTGGGCCACGTCGGCGGCGGCGGCCACGCCGGCCTGGTAGCGGTTGCGGGTCAGCGCCAGCGAGCGCTGGTAGGCGGCCACGGCGCGCTCCAGCGTGGCCGCCTGGGCCTCGGCGGCGCGCAGCCCGAGGTAGCTCTGGGCCAGCGTGGCCTGGGTCGACAGGCGCAGCGCGTCCAGGTCCAGGCGGCTGGCCTGCAGGCGCGCGTCGGCGGCGCTGGCGGTGGCGTCGAGCCGGCCCCAGAGGTCGATCTCCCAGCTGGCGCTGGTGTTCAGGTTGTAGGTGGTGGTGGCCGGGCTGTTGACGGCCTGGCCGCTGCTGTTGGTGCCGGTGCTGGCGGCACGGCTGCCGCTGAAGCCGGCGTTGAGCGTGGGCAGCAGGCCGGCGTGCGCCGAGGCCAGGGCGGCCTGGGCCGCGCGCACCTGGGCCAGGCTGGCCCGGAGGTTCTGGTTGTCCACCACCACCCGCGCCTGCAGGCCGTCGAGCACGGGGTCGGCGAACAGGGTCCACCAGGCGTCGGGCACGCGGGTGGCCTGCGGGTCGGCCGGGCGCCAGAGCGCGGTGCCGGCGGGGTCGGGTGCGCTTTCCTTGAAGGCCGGCGGCACGGCCAGGGCCGGGGCCTCGTAGGGCGGCGTGCTGCTGCAGCCGGGCAGCCCGCTCAGGGCCAGGCCCAGGCCACACAGGGCCAGCCCGGCGGCAAGGGTGCGAGGGGTCATGGGGGGCTTCCTTCGGGGGTGGGCGCCAGCGGCGGGCGCGGGGCGCGGCGGCGTGCTGCGAGGGCACCGACCACGCGCTGGCGCAGCCGATCCAGGCCCACGTAGACCACGGGCGTGGTGTAGAGCGTGAGCAGCTGGCTGAGCACCAGGCCGCCGACGATGGAGATGCCCAGCGGCTGGCGCAGCTCGGCGCCGTCGCCCGTGCCCAGGGCCAGCGGCAGCGCGCCGAACAGCGCGGCCAGCGTGGTCATGAGGATGGGGCGCAGGCGCAGCTGGCAGGCGCGGTAGATGGCCTGGCCGGCGCTCGGGCCCGGGCTGGCGCGGCGCCGCTC
>CAZKDU010000387.1:0-1850 GCA_964551485.1 uncultured Burkholderiaceae bacterium | reverse complement strand
GAAGGGGCCGGCGCCGGGCTTGCCGATCTGGCCGGTGGCCAGGTGCAGGTTGATCAGGGCGGCATTCTTGGCAGTGCCGCTGCTCGACTGGTTCAGGCCCTGGCAGTACAGGCTGAGTGTGGCGGCCGATGTGGCAAACAGCTCGGCTGCCCGGCGCAGGTCGGTCTGGGGCAGGCCACACAGGTCCGACACCCGTTCCGGGGTGTATTCGCGCACCAGGGTCTTGAGGGCCTCAAACCCACTGGTGTGGGCATCGATGTACGCGGTGTTGGTCCAGCCCTCCCACAGCATGATGTGCAGCAGGCCGTGGAACAGGGCCACGTCGGTACCGGGTTGCAGCGGCAGGTACAGGTCGGCCAGCTCGGTGGTGTCGGTGCGGCGCGGGTCGGCCACCACCACGCGCAGGTCTGGGTTGGCCGCGCGGGCGTCTTCCAGGCGCCGAAACAGGATCGGGTGCGCGTAGGCGGTGTTGCTGCCCACAATGAACACACACTTGGCGTGCCGCAGGTCGTCATAGCAGGCCGGTGGGGCGTCCGCGCCCAGGGTCTGCTTGTAGCCGGCCACCGCGCTGCTCATGCACAGGCGCGAGTTGGTGTCGATGTTGTTGGTGCCGATCAGGCCCTTGGCCAGCTTGTTGAAAGCGTAGTAGTCCTCGGTGAGCAGCTGGCCCGAGATGTAGAAGCCCACGGCATCGGGGCCGTGGGTCTGGATGATGCGGGCCAGGCGCTCGCTGGCGTGGCCGAGCGCGTGGTCCCAGCTCACCGGCTGGGGGGCCTGGCCGCGCTGCAGGCGCTGCTGTGGCCGCAGCAGACGGGTCTGCCGCGTGATGGGGGCCGCTGCCGTGAGGTGCAGGGTCGAGCCCTTGGTGCACAGGCGCCCGAAGTTGGCTGGGTGGTCCGGGTCACCGCGCACGCCGGTGATGAATGGCCCATCGCTTTCAATGATGACGCCACACCCCACACCGCAGTAAGGACAAGTCGAACGGGTTTCTGTCATGGAAACTCAGCAGTCAATCGGGATGTGGCGAGTGTCGACCGGTCGGGCAGTCCCGACCAGCGTGATGCCAAGCCACCACTGCCAACTGTGGGAATGGTTTGACGGCGGCAAGTCGATGCGAGCCACAGCGTCGAGATGGATAGCGCACGACGGCTCCCATCAAGCCCTGGCGCTGTCGCGCAGACAAGGCCCTGCCACCGGGGCCGCCACGTCGGTGGCCTTGCTGGCCAGCTCCTTGGCGTCCAGGAACACCTGGCCGGCCTCGACCTTGCAGGCAAAAGGCACGGTGCAGCCCTCGTCGGGGGCGCAGGCCTTGCCGTCTTCCAGGCTGATGGTCCAGTTGTGCAGCGGGCAGGCCACGCTGGTGCCGAACACAATGCCCTGGCTCAGCGGGCCGCCCTTGTGCGGGCAGCGGTCGAGCAGGGCGAAGACCTGGTCCTGGTCGTTGCGGAACACCGCCACGTCCATGCCCTCGGGGCGCTGCACGCGGCGCGCGCCCAGCACGGGGATGTCGGTCACGGTGCAGATTTTTTTCCAATCGCTCATGGGTGCTACTCTTTTGATAGCTTTCAGCCCAATGTGGACAAGGGCTGGAGGCTGTTTTTGCTAATGGTCTGGGACGTGCTGCTCAGGCGGGCAGCTTGTCGAACTGGCGCGTGTCGACGGCGGCGTCTTTGAAGTCGAACCACGGATCGGGCTCACCGTCCAGGGCGAACTGCAGCCGTTCCCAGAGCGCCTTGCGGCCCTCGGCGTCGTCCAGGATCTTCTTCTTGACGTAGTCCAGGCCGACGCGGCCGACGTAGTGCACGGTGCGCTCCAGGTACCAGCCTTCCAGGCGGTAGAGCTGCATGAAG
>CAZKDU010000386.1:0-1853 GCA_964551485.1 uncultured Burkholderiaceae bacterium | reverse complement strand
ACGCCTATACGGGCGGAAACAACGTGAATGGCACGAAGGCCAATTACATACTCCATCGGCTACGACCGGGCCGCGGCGATCGCCAAGCAGGCTCATGCCGAGGGCCTGGGCCTGCGCGAGGCGGCCCTGGCGTCGGGCCATGTCACGGCCGAGCAGTACGACCAGTGGGTCGTGCCCGCGCGCATGACCGAGCCCGGGGCCTGAGCCCTCGAACCAGCAGCCCGGCCTGGCCCGCGGCGTGCGGCGCCGGGCGGTAGCGGCTCAGTGGTGGCTGGCCGGGGTGCTGTGGGACATCAGCCGGTCAGTGCAGGCGATGGCCATGGCCGAGAGCAGGAAAGTGATGTGGATCGCGGTCTGCGCGATCAGCACCTTGTCGCTGTAGTTGGCGGCGTTGATGAAGGTCTTGAGCAGGTGGATCGAGGAGATGCCGATGATGGCGGTGGCCAGCTTGACCTTGAGCACCGACGCGTTGACGTGGCTCAGCCACTCGGGCTGGTCGGGGTGGCTCTCCAGGTTCATGCGGCTCACGAAGGTCTCGTAGCCGCCGACGATCACCATGATCAGCAGGTTGGAGATCATCACCACGTCGATCAGGGCCAGCACCACCAGCATGATCATGGTCTCGTTGAGTGCGGTGACCTGCACGTCGGACTTGTAGCCGATGCTGGTGACCAGAGCCTGCAGCGCGGCCTGGCTGCCGAACGCCGCCTCCAGCAGGTGCACCAGTTCCACCCAGAAATGGAACACATACACCGCCTGCGCGGCGATCAGGCCCAGGTACAGGGGCAGCTGCAACCAACGGCTGGCGAAGATCAGGCTGGGCAGGGGGCGCAAGGTGGTGTTTTTCGAGGGTTGGTTGGACATGGCGGGAAACGCGGTAAAAAGGCGTCGTGGACGCGAGATGGATATGGTCCGGGGCATTGTAGGGGCCGCCTGTGAAGGGCTTGTTGCCTAGCACGTTTGTCAGCCCAATGCCAGTCAGTGGCTTGTAAGTACAAACCCGGACATTCCTCCCGCAACCCCCGTCAGTACCCGTCAAAAATAGGAGACAAACTCATGAGCGCTATCGAGTCCGTTCTGGTCGAAAACCGCGTGTTCCCGCCCAGCGACGCCATCGTCAAGGCCGCGCGCGTGTCCGGCATGGAAGGCTACAACGCCCTGTGCGCCGAAGCCGCCAGCGACTTCGAGGGTTTCTGGGCCAAGCGTGCCCGCGAGAACCTGGTCTGGACCAAGCCCTTCACGCGCACGCTCGACGAGTCGAATGCCCCGTTCTACAAGTGGTTCGACGACGGTGAACTGAACGCCTCCGCCAACTGCCTGGACCGCCACATCGGCACACCGGTCGAGAACAAGACCGCCATCATCTTCGAAGCCGACGGCGGTGAAGTCACCAAGGTCACCTACAAGGAACTGCTGGCCCGCGTCAGCCAGTTCGCCAACGCGCTCAAGGCGCAGGGCGTCAAGAAGGGTGACCGCGTCATCGTCTACATGCCCATGACCATTGAGGGCGTGGTGGCCATGCAGGCCTGTGCCCGCATCGGCGCCACCCACAGCGTGGTGTTCGGCGGCTTCTCGGCCAAGGCCCTGCAGGAGCGCATCATCGACGCCGGCGCCGTGGCCGTGATCACCGCCAACTACCAGATGCGCGGCGGCAAGGAGTTGCCGCTCAAGGCCATCGTGGACGAGGCCATCGGCATGGGCGGCTGCGACACGCTCAAGACCGTGCTGGTGTTCCAGCGCACCAAGACCGCCGTGAACATGGTGGCCGGCCGCGACAAGACCTTCGACGAAGTACTGGCCGGCCAGAGCAGCGAGTGCGCGCCCGAACCCGTGGGCGCCGAGCACCCGCTGTT
>CAZKDU010000385.1:0-1853 GCA_964551485.1 uncultured Burkholderiaceae bacterium | reverse complement strand
CGGCGCGCTGGAGCTGTTTCCCAACCAGAGCTCGGGCGTGCTGACCTCGGCCGTCTGGGGCGATGGCGTGATCGACCTGCCCGCCGGCCAGACCGTGGCGCATGGCGACCCGGTGGGTTTCATTCCTTTTGCGGAGCTGCTTGCATGAAGCTCACCGTGCGTTATTTCGCCTCCATCCGCGAGGCCATCGGCACCGGCAGCGAGCCGGTCCAGACCCAGGCCGCCAGCCTGGCCGCGCTGCGAGACGAGCTGATCGCGCGCGGTGGGGCCCATGCCGAGGCGCTGGCGCGCGGCCGTGCCGTGCGCGTGGCGCTGAACCAGGTCATGAGCGACGAGGCCGCCACGCTCAGCGACGGTGCCGAGGTGGCGTTTTTCCCGCCCGTGACCGGAGGCTGAGGCCATGAACACGCGTGTGACCATTCAGACCGGTGACTTCGACCTCAGCGCCGAGGTGGCGGCGCTGCGTGCGGGCGACCAGCGCGTGGGCGCGGTGTGCAGCTTCATCGGCACCGTGCGCGACCGCAACGACGGCCAGAGCGTGCAGACCATGGAGCTCGAGCACTACCCGGGCATGACCGAGGCCTCGATCGAGGCCATGATCGATGAGGCGCACCGCCGCTTCGACATCTATGCCGCGCGGGTCATCCACCGCATCGGCGTGCTGCAGCCGCTCGACCAAATCGTGCTGGTGGCCGTGACCTCGGCCCACCGCGGCGAGAGCTTCCAGGCCTGCGAGTTCCTCATGGACTACCTCAAGACCCAGGCCCCGTTCTGGAAGAAAGAGGCCACCCCCGAAGGCGCGCGCTGGGTCGACGCGCGCGTGAGTGACGACGCCGCGCTGCAGCGCTGGGGAATTGCCTCGAGCAACCGCTGAGCCGCGCCGGCGCCTGACACCCTGCCCGCACACCCGGGCGCGTACCCGCGCGCATACCCGCGCGCCCATGGCCTCCCGTGCACGGGCCACTCAAGGCCGGCTGCGGCGCAGGTGCGCTCCAAGCACATGGGTGTGCCGGCAGCAGGCGGTGGTCGCGCGGCCTTGGTGCCGTGTGGCGGTCAATGCAGGTGGCGCGGGGGCGCGCTGGTGTCCCCGGCCGGCGCCACACTGGCCTCGGCAGGTGGGGCAATCCACTGCGACTGTTCCAGGGCTTGCTCCAGCAGGTGCATCCAGCCATGCAGCAGCTGTGGCGACAGCGTCAGCTCAAAGCTGCGCGGTGGGGTGTGGGCGTCCAGCTTTTCCTGAAAACCCAGGCGAATTGCCCCATCGCGGGTGGGCGTCAGACTGACCTCGGTCACCAGCACCGGTGCATCGCCCAGCGGCAGGTGGCGGGCACCGGCGTCAAACGGGGTGTTGAAGTCGGTGCGGCTCAGGCTGTCGGCTTTCTGGAAATCGGCCAGGGCGCTTTGGGCGGCTGGGTCGTGCAGGGCCTGAGGACTGGCCAGACCCGCCTGGCGCGAGGCCTGGGCCTGGGCCTGCTGCTGCAGCGCCGGCCAGAGGCGCAGCACCAGGCGGCGCGTGAGCCAGAGCCGGAGTTCTTCCTGCCCATGGGTGTTCAGCCGCACCAGCAGGCGGTCCTGCTCGGGCAGGTAGACCACGGTGAGCTGGCGGATGTTCATGTGGTTTGATTTTAGTCAAGCCGGGGCCTCCGATGGGCTTGTGGCACGGCCGGGCCTGGCTTGAAAATCGCGGCTGCCGGCCTCAGGTGCGGGACAGTTCCAAGGATTTCCCATGCGCATCGACAAACTCACCACCAAGTTCCAGGAAGCCCTGGGCGAGGCCCAGAGCCTGGCCCTGGGCAAGGACCACGCCTACATCGAGCCGGCCCACGTGCTGGTGGCCATGCTGCGCCAGGACG
>CAZKDU010000384.1:0-1866 GCA_964551485.1 uncultured Burkholderiaceae bacterium | reverse complement strand
CAAGCACCTCACGATGTCCGAGGCCGACAAGATGAAGATCCGCCTCAAGCAGGGGCGTGCCATCTTCGGTGTGGAAATGAAGATCGTCAACGACGAGGGCCAGGAGCAGCCGCACGACGGCAAGGCCTACGGCGACCTCTATGTGCAGGGCCCGTGGATCGTGCGCGAGTACTTCAAGGGCGAAGGCGGCAACCCGCTGGTGCCCGACGCGAATGGTGTGGGCTGGTTCCCGACCGGCGACGTGGCCACCATCGACGCCGACGGCTACATGCAGATCACCGACCGCAGCAAGGACGTGATCAAGTCTGGCGGCGAGTGGATCAGCTCCATCGACGTGGAGAACATCGCCATGGCGCACCCGGCCGTGGCCATGGCCGCCTGCATCGGCATGCGCCACCCCAAGTGGGACGAGCGGCCGATCGTGGCCGTGGTCAAGAAGCCCGGCGCCGAGGTGTCGCGAGATGAACTGCTGGCCTTCTTCGAGGGCAAGACCGCCAAGTGGCAGATCCCCGACGATGTGGTCTTCGTCGAGGCCATTCCGCTGGGCGCCACCGGCAAGATGCTCAAGACCAAGCTGCGCGAGCAACTCAAGGACTACAAGCTGCCCGGCCTCTGAGCACGCAGACCCGTGCTGAGCGCGCGACCCGCGTTCCTTCCGGCCAGGGCCGGCCGCCTGCGAGGGGGCCGGCCCTGTGTGTTTGCAGGGCCGGGCGGGCCTTGTCCCTCCAGTGACAAACCCCGATTGCCCTGCGACACAAAGCCCCTAGAATAAAAAAAGAACGATCGTTCTTTTATTTCTCCAACCTCAACGATGCGAGGACCCCGCGCATGACGGCTGAATACCAAGCCCACGGCAACGTGGCCGTGATCACCCTGAACAACCCGCCGGTCAACGGCCTGGGCTTTGCCACTCGGCAAGGCGTGGCGCAGGGCCTGGAGGCGGCCTGGGCCGACCCGGCCGTGGCGGCCATCGTCATCACCGGCGCCGGCAAGGCCTTCTCGGGTGGGGCCGACATTCGCGAGTTCAACTCGCCCAAGATGGGCGCCGAACCCTCGCTGCACAGCCTCATCCGCATGCTGGAATCTTCACCCAAGCCGGTGGTGGCCGCCACCCACACCGTGGTGATGGGCGGTGGCCTGGAGCTGGCGCTGGGCTGCCACTACCGCGTGGCCGCCCCCGGCACCCAGGTGGCGCTGCCCGAAGTCAAGCTGGGCCTGCTGCCCGGTGCCGGTGGCACGCAGCGCCTGCCGCGCGTGCTGGGCGTGGAAACCGCGCTCAACATGATCGTCACCGGCGAGCCGGTGAAAAGCGAGTTGCTGGCCATGCTGCCTGGCCAGCAGCTGTTCGCCAAGATCATCGACGGCGACTTCATGGCCGGTGTGCTGGACTACACCCAGGGCATCGCCGCCACCCGGCCCCTGCCACTGGTGCGCGACCTGCCGTGCAAGCACCCGAACGGCGACGCCTATTTCCAGTTCGCGCGCAACATGGTCAAGGGCATGGCCAAGAACTTCCCCGCGCCGGTGCAGTGCCTGGACTGCGTGGAAGCGGCCACCAAACAGAAGTTTGACGACGGCCTGACGTTCGAGCGCGAGCGCTTCATGGGCCTGATGATGGGCCCCGAGTCGCGCGCACTGCGCCACGCCTTCTTCGGCGAACGCGCCGCCAGCAAGATCCCTGATGTGCCGGAAGACACGCCCAAGCGCGACATCCAGGCCGTGGGCGTGATCGGCGCCGGCACCATGGGCGGTGGCATTTCCATGAACTTCCTGAACGCCGGCATCCCGGTCAAGATGCTGGAGATGAAGCAGGAGGCGCTGGACCGCGGCGTGGCCACCATCCGCAAGAACTATGAGGCCCAGGTC
>CAZKDU010000383.1:0-1871 GCA_964551485.1 uncultured Burkholderiaceae bacterium | reverse complement strand
CGGCCTGCACCGCGCCGGCCTCGGCCACGAAGCAGCCGTGGCGGCGCCGGCGGTAGCGGCCGCCGTCCTTCAGGTGGGTGTCGGGCGGCAAGGCATCCCAGTGCGGGGCCATGGCCTGCAGCGCGGCTGCGTCGCAGCCGGCCCAGGCCGCCACCCCGGCGGCGTCGAGCACGGCGTAACCCCGCTCGCGCAGCACCGCGGGCACCTGGGCCGGCGCGGTGGCCGGTGGGGCCAAAAGTTCGGGCGCCCGAGGCGCCCGTGGGTCGGAAACAACTGCCATGGCCGCTAGCTTAACCGCCGGCGGCCATGCCGTCAGGGGCACTCAATCGCGGTGCCGGCCCTTGCCGTGCCCACGGCCCCGGTCATCGTCATGGCCATGGCGGTCGTGGTCATCGTGCTGGCGGCGGTACTCGCGTTCGTCCACCTTCACGAAGTACACCGGCTGGCCACAGGCGTTGTAGCGCGCGCAGTGCTTGGCCCAGTTTTTCTGGTGGCCCGGCGGCACATACAGGTAGACCGGCGGAGCCGGCTGCACCACCACCGCACGCGGCTGCGCGATGATGACGGGTTGCGGGTTGTAGATGGGCGGCGGCGGCGCGGTGCCGATGTCGATGCGGCCGTACACCCCGGGGGTGAGCACGCCCCCCACGGTGGCGTTGACGTAGCCCTGGGCCTGGGCCGGGGCGCTGACCAGCAGGGCCGGGCCGGCCACGGTGGCCAGCGCCAGCGCGGTGCGCAACAGGGTGGAACGGAAGGCGTGGCGCATGGAAACTCCTCTGGAATGTGGGGTCACGGTGCTCAGGATAACGCCTGGCCCCGCCCGTGGACAGACCGGGGTTGCAATTGGTGACACATGCAGCGCGCGGCCCGGGCGGTGCCGCCGGTGCGCACAGCTCGCGGCAGCACGGCCACGGCCAGGCCGCACTGGTGCAGGCGCCCCCGGCGACACGCCCCGGGCTCAGTCGCTCGCCGGGGGTGTGGCGGGCCGGTAGAACAGTGGCTCCACCCGCTGCGTGACCGGGCTGTCGAAGGCCCAGGTCATGCAAGTGCCCAGATGTGGCGGTGGCTCGCTGCGAGGCGCCAGCGGCTGGCCTGTGCGCAGCGACTCGGCACGGCGCTGGTGCTCGACCCAGGGCCAGACCGTCTGGTAGGCGGCCGTGGCCATGTTGAACAGCAGCTCACGCAGGTGGGTGCAGCCCTGGGTGCCGCCCAGCACCTGGTCGATGGCCCGGCGCCAGCCGCGCCCCAGGGTCAGGCCCACCAGGCCCTGCAGCGGCGGCGCGGCCTGCCCACACTCGGGGTAGGGTGTGTGCGCCATGTCCGTGGCCACGGCCACGATGGCCATCTGGGCGTTGATGGTCAGGCGCACGGCCATGCCGTGGATGGGCGTGCCCGGCGCCACCGTGCCGCGCCCGCTGGATTCGAAGGCATAGGCCTTGGTGTCGCTCAGGCGCGCCTCGATGTCCCACAGGCCGTCGTCGCGCAGGAAGCCGTCGAACACGGTCTGGCGCGTGTGGATGGGGCGGCGGGAGGCGGGGTCGGGCAAGTGCATGGCCACAGAGTACGGCAATTCGGGTGGCGGCGCCGGCCCCGGCTGTCACCTGCGCAACGAGGGCCGGGCCCGGCCCTGGCTAGCATGCGCGCTGTCCTTGTCCCACCACATGCCCGGAGCCCGCCATGACCGACCTCAGCACCCTGCGCAACCCCCAGATCCGCCTGGCCGCACGCCCCGTGGGCCTGCCCGGCCCGGACTGCTGGCGCCACACGGAGGAGGCGCTGGACGCGCCTGCCGAGGGCGGCCTGCTGGTGCAGACCCTGGCGCTCTCGCTGGACCCGGCCATGCGCGGCTGGATGAACGAGGGCAAGAGCTA
>CAZKDU010000382.1:0-1877 GCA_964551485.1 uncultured Burkholderiaceae bacterium | reverse complement strand
TGCGCGCCAAGCTGGACGCCGACAAGTAACCCGTGACCGGTTGAACGACCGGGCGGCGCCCCACGCCCTGCGTGGGGCGCCGCTTTTTCTTCACCCCCTAGTTTTCATGACCCGCTCCGACCTCGTAGAAGAACTCGCGGCCCGCTTCGGCCAGCTGACCCAGCGCGACGCCGAATTCGCCGTCAAGGCCATCCTGGACGCCATGGGCGACGCCCTGGTGCGGGGCCACCGCATCGAGATCCGTGGCTTCGGCAGCTTCTCCATCAACCGCCGCCCGCCCCGCATCGGCCGCAACCCGCGCAGCGGCGAGAGTGTGGCCATCCCCGAAAAGCGCGTGCCGCACTTCAAGCCCGGCAAGGCCTTGCGCGAAGCCGTCGCCGCCGGCACCCCGCCCGCCCCCACAGCCCACAGCGACTGACACCGTACCAGCGCATTGCGCCGGTAGAATCCGCGTCTCCACAGAGGAGATGCATGAAACACCTCGGCTGGCTGCTCAAGTGGGTACTGAAGGCGGTCATTTTCTTCACCCTGTTTGCTTTCGCGCTGAACAATCAGCAGGACGCGACCGTCCACTTCTTCTTCGGTACGCAGTGGAGCGCGCCGCTGGTGCTGGTGGTGCTCTCGGCCTTCGCCCTGGGCCTGGTGATCGGGGCCCTGGGCATGGTGCCACGCTGGTGGCAGCACCGCAGCGCCGCACGCCGCGCCCAGCAGCAGGCCAGCGCCGCCCCGGCTGCCACCCCGGCCCCCGCGGCCACCCCCGACAGCCCGAGCCTGCCCCCCCATGGAATTTGACATCGGCTGGATCCTGCTCGGCCTGCCGCTGGCCGTCGCGCTGGGCTGGCTGGCCTCGCGGCTGGACCTGCGCCAGCTGCGCCTGGAAAACCGGCGCTCGCCCAAGGCCTACTTCAAGGGCCTGAACCACCTGCTCAACGAGCAGCAGGACCAGGCCATCGACGCCTTCATCGAGGCCGTGCAGAACGACCCCGACACCTCCGAGCTGCACTTCGCCCTGGGCAACCTGTTCCGTCGCCGCGGCGAGTACGAGCGTGCCGTGCGCGTGCACGAGCACCTGCTCGGCCGCGCCGACCTCAGCCGCGCCGACCACCAGCGCGCCCAGCACGCACTGGCGCTGGACTTCCTCAAGGCCGGCCTGCTCGACCGCGCCGAGGAGGCCCTGGACAAGCTCGAAGGCACCCCCTTTGAGAACCAGGCGCGGCTGGCCCTGCTGGCCATCTACGAGCGCTCGCGCGACTGGGCCCGGGCCAGCCAGATCGCCGCCAAGCTCGAGACCGCGGGCCAGGCCAGCTTCAGCGGCCGCCAGGCCCACTACCTGTGTGAGCAGGCCGCCGCCAGTGCCGCCCCCGAGGCCCTGGCCCTGCTGCTGCAGGCGCGCGCCGTTGCCCCCGAGGCACCCCGCCCCGGGCTGGACCTGGCCGCATTGCAAACCCGCGCGGGCCAGCCCGACCAGGCCTACCAGACCCTGGCCACACTGGCCGACACCTGCCCCAGTGCCATGCCGCTGATCGCCCGCCCGCTCACCGAGGCCGCCCTGGCCAGCGGCCAGACCATGGCCGCACTCAAGCTGATGCAGGACGCCTACACCCGCGCGCCCTCGCTCGACGTGCTGGGCGCGCTGGCCCGGCTCGACCCCGCCGAGGGCGCAGCCAGCGGCTGGTATGTGCGTCACCTGGAGCGCGAACCCTCGCTGGTGGCCGCCACCCAGTGGCTGGCCGGCGAGACGCTGGAGCACGAACAATTCCACCCCCAGGTGCAGCGCGCGCTCGAACACGCGGTCAAGCCGCTCACGCGCTACCGCTGCGCCGCCTGCGGCTTCGAGGCACGCCAGCACTTCTGGCAATGCCCGGGCTGCCAGGCCT
>CAZKDU010000381.1:0-1911 GCA_964551485.1 uncultured Burkholderiaceae bacterium | reverse complement strand
GGGTTGCCCCCCGGCCCAGGCGCAGGCCCTGGCCGACTGGCTGCTGCGGCTGGAGGCGCTGCGTTATGCCGCGCCGCCGCCGGGCCGCACGGCCCTCGGGCCAGCGGGCGCGCCGGCCCAGAGCGCTGCCACCGACCTCGCTACACTGCGGCGAGAGTTCCGCCAGCTCACCTGGCCCACGCCGTCCACCTGATGCCCCTGCCCACCCCGCCCGTGCCCGCGTCCGCGCCGGCCCCCACCCTGCTGCCCATGCACGCCTGGCTCCTGATTGCTCTCATTTCAATAGCACTGCAGGTTGATCCGGCAAGGGCTGAAGCCTCAAAAGACCCAGCGCCCGGAAAAACCGGCACCACCCCGGCCGTCAAGGCTGCGTCCCCCACGGCCAAAGCGGCCACGGCACCTGCCGCCAAGGGCAGCCCGCAGGCCACGGCCAAGGCGGCCCCCAAGACCACATCCAAAGCCAACACCAAAGCCACCGCCAAGTCCGGCCCCAAGCCCTCTCACCAGGCTCGCAAGGGCCCGGCGGCCCCCCAGGCGCTGGCGGCGCGCGGCGGCGCCAGCCGGCCGCGCCTGCTCAAGGTGCAGGACCGCGCACCAGTTCGGGGCGAGCCCTATGCCGGTCGCGACGACGCCATGCGCCTGGCCGACGACCTGGCACAACGGCGCCAGCTCGACCGCGCCTGGGTGCGCCAGGCCATCGGCCAGGCCACGCTCATGCCCAGTGTGGTGCGCCTGATGCAGCCGCCGCCCAGCGGCACGCCCAAGAATTGGGCGCTGTACCGCAGCCGCTTCATCGACGGCCTGCGCGTGCGCGTGGGCGTGGAGTTCTGGCAGGACCACCGCGAGGCGCTGGAGCGCGCCGAGAAAACCTACGGCGTGCCAGCGAGCATCATCGTCGGCATCCTCGGTGTGGAGACCATCTACGGCCGCCAGATGGGCAACTACCGGGTCATCGATGCGCTGGCCACGCTGGCCTTCGACTTCCCCGCCGAGCACCCACGCGCGGCCGAGCGCAGCACCTACTTCAGGGGTGAACTTGAGCAGTTCCTGAGCCTGCAGAGCCGCACCGGCGGGGACCCGCTGGCCCCGCTGGGCAGCTATGCCGGCGCCATGGGCATGCCGCAGTTCATGCCATCGAGCTGGGTCAAGTACGCGGTGGACTTCGACGGCGACGGCCGGGTCGACCTGTTCGGCAGCGCGGCCGACGCCATCGGCTCAGTGGCCAACTACTTCAAGGGTCACAACTGGCGCCCCGGCATGCCGACCCACTACCCGGTGCGGCTGGACCCGACACGCATGGACAAGGACAGCCTGCTGGCCCCGGACATCCTGCCCACCTTCAGCCCGAGCCGCATGGTGGCGCTGGGCGCCGTGCTCGACGAGGCCGGCCTGCAGCACAACGGCCCGCTGGCCCTGGTGGAACTGCAAAACGGCGGCGAGGAGCCAAGCTACGTGGCCGGCACCGAGAACTTCTATGTGATCACGCGCTACAACTGGTCGAGCTATTACGCCATGGCGGTGATCGAGCTGGGCCAGGCCGTGGCCGCGGCGCGCGCCGCCGAGGCCGCGCGCTGACCCGCGCCAGGGGGCACTGTGCAGCCAGGGCATCCCGCCCGCCCTGTGGCGGGCATCACACCCGGGCGCACCCCGTTCCCCCGGGCACTCAGGTCACGGGCACCAGGAAGTCGCGGCTGATGTGGGCACCAAGCTCGTTCACACGGTCCAGGAACTGCGTGAGGAAGGCGTGCAGACCGGTGGCCAGGATCTCGTCGATGCGGCCAAACTGCAGGTCCGCGCGCAGCTTGCCGGCGCGGCGCTGGGTCTCGGTGGACTGCTCGTTGGCGACCATGGCCAGGTTGCCCACCCCCTCGTTCAGGCTGGCGTGCAGCGAGCGCGGCATGTCCGGGCGCA
>CAZKDU010000380.1:0-1913 GCA_964551485.1 uncultured Burkholderiaceae bacterium | reverse complement strand
GTGGTGCGGCCGCTGGTGCGCCAGCCGCGCGCCGAGCTCAGCCCGGACCCGCCGGCCCCGATCCCGGTGCAGCGCCAGCGCGACGAGCAGGCGGTGCTGCGCGAGGCGCTGAGCGATGGTTTCGACGCCAGCACCCTGCTCGAGACCGACGAGCACCTGAGCTTTCGGCGCCCCGGCATCGGCCCGGACGTGACACGCCGCCTGCGCCGCGGCGACTGGGCGATCCAGCGCGAGCTCGACCTGCACGGCCTGCGCAGCGACGAGGCGCGCGACGCCCTGGGCCGCTTCGTGCGCGAGGCCCACAGGCAGGGCCTGCGCTGCGTGCGGGTGGTGCACGGCAAGGGCCTGGGCTCACCGGGCAAGGAGCCGGTGCTCAAGCACAAGGTGCACAGCTGGCTGATCCAGAAGAACCAGGTGCTGGCCTTCGTGCAGGCCAGGCCGGCCGAGGGCGGGGCCGGCGCCCTGGTGGTGCTGCTGCGCCCCGTGCACGCCCCAGCCTGATGACAAAAATGGCATCAAGCCCTTGCCGGGCGTAGATTAATTGCTATCAATAAGATAGCAATTTGGTCGCTGGGCAGTCCCCCACCGCCGGTGGGCACGGGCTCAGCCGCCCGGCTGGTTGCGCATCCAGTCGGCGGTCTGGAAGAAGCTGTCGCGCAGACGGGCGCGCAGGGCCGGGTCGACCCCGGTGTCGGCCATGGCCTGGTCCATGCAGGCCAGCCACTGGTCACGCTCCTGCACGCCGATGCGAAACGGCAGGTGGCGCGCGCGCAGCATCGGGTGGCCAAAGCGGTCGGTGTAGTGCTGCGGCCCGCCCAGCCAGCCGCACAGGAACCAGAACAGGCGCTGGCGCGCATTGCCCAGGTCGCTGCCGTGCACGCCGCGCAGCACGGCGTAGGCCGGCTCCAGGTCCATCAGGTCGTAGAAGCGCTCGACCAGCGCGTGCACGCGGTCCTCGCCGCCCAGCCACTCGAAGGCGCTGTCGTATGGGGGTTTCTCTTGGATCTGCATGGCGCCTATTCTGCCGCGCGCCGCAGCGTGTCCACCACCGGCCGGCGCAGCACCTCGCGCAGTCCCCACCAGCCCGCCAGCAGGGCCAGCAGGGCACCGGCCAGGGCACCGGCCAGCGGCACCCAGGGCGCGGCCGTCCAGCTGAACTCGAACACGTAGCGCGCCAGCGCCCAGCCCACGGCCACCGCCGCCGTGCTGGCCAGGGCACCGGCCAGCAGGCCCACACCCGCCAGCTCGGCACGCTGCACCTGACGCAGCAGCCGGCCTTGGGCGCCCATGGCACGCATCAAGGCGAACTCGCGCGCGCGCTCCTCGCGCGTGGCCGTGACCGCGGCAAACAGCACCAGCAGCCCCGCCGCCAGCGTGAAGCCGAACAGGTATTCGACGGCGCGGATCACCTGGCCCAGCACCTGCTGCACCTGGGCGATGGTGCTGGCCATGTCCACGCTGGTGACGTTGGGGAAAGCCCGCACAAGGGCGTTGTCGAAGCCCGGTGTGGCCGGCGCGCGGAACGCCGTCATGTAGGTGGCGGGCAGGTCGTCCATGCGCGCCTTGGGAAACAGCACAAAGAAGTTGGCCCGCATCGAGCCCCAGTCCACCTTGCGCAGCGAGCTCACGCGCGCCTCGGTCAGCACACCGCCCACGTCGAAGCGCAGGCGGTCGCCGAGCGCCAGGCCCAGGGTCTTGGCCACGCCCTCCTCCAGGCTCACGCCGTCGGCCTCCTCGGGCGTCCAGCGCCCGGCCACCAGCAGGTTGTGGCCAGGCAGCTCGGCCGTGTGCGAGAGGTTGAACTCGCGGTCCACCAGGCGCTTGGCGCGCGCGTCGCTGTAGGCATCTGGCGACACCTCGCGCCCGTTCACCGCGATCAGCCGCCCGCGCACCATGGGAAACCAGTCGAAGCG
>CAZKDU010000379.1:0-1916 GCA_964551485.1 uncultured Burkholderiaceae bacterium | reverse complement strand
CCAGCGGACCCGCCCGCGACAGCAGCAGGTACACCACCAGGCCCACCACCACCGAGGGCAGGGCCAGCAGGGTGTTGAGCAGCAGCAGCAAGGCGCCGCGCCCGGCGAAGCGGGCCACCCCGAGCCAGGCACCCAGCAGCAGGCCGGCGCCGCAGGCCAGCGCGCAGGCCACCGCACTGACCGCGAGCGAGCGCCCGACGATGGCCAGCAACACGGGGTCCAGGGAAAGAAGGAGTTGCAGCGCCGTGCGGGCGCTCTCGCCGAAACCGTTCATCAGTGCCGTTGTTGTCCGCCCCGGATGGTAGCGGTTTGGCGGCGTTGTTCCGACTGGGCTTAACGAGCTATGCAGTGCGTTGCATAGGATGGGCCTGACGCGTCCACATACACTTGCTGGCCGTGCACAAAGTCGAATTTTCCTACCTGCTCGCCAGCCAGCGCGGCCGCGAGGCCCTGATCCGCAACCCGCTGATGGACCTGCTGCACGCTGTGCACGACCAGGGCTCGATCTCGGCCGCGGCGCGAGCGCTCAACCTCTCCTACCGCCACGTGTGGGGCGAGCTCAAGCGCTGGGAACAGGTGCTGGCGCAGCCGTTGATCGTCTGGGACAAGGGCCAGAGCGCGCGCCTCAACGAGTTCGGCAACAAGCTGCTGTGGGCCGAGCGCCAGGCCCAGGCCCGGCTGGCGCCGCAGATCGAGGCGCTGCGCGGCGAGCTCGAGCGCGCCTTTGCCGTGGCCTTCGACCCCAGTGCCCATGTGCTCACGCTCTACGCCAGCCACGACGACGCCCTGCTGGCGCTGCGCGAGCACGCCGCCGCCGCGCGCCCGGGCGACGCCCAGCGCCTGCACCTGGACATCCGCTTCACCGGCAGCGTGGACGCGATCAGTGCGCTCAACGAAGGCCGCTGCACCCTGGCTGGCTTCCACACCCTGCCGCAGCCGGCCCAGGGCACACGCAGCCAGCGCGTCTACAAGCCCCTGCTCAAGCCCGGCCTGCACAAGGTGATTGGCTTCGTGCAGCGGCGCCAGGGCCTGATGGTGGCGCGCGGCAACCCGCTGCGCCTGCGCGAGCTGGGCGACCTGGTGGCGCGCAAGGCGCGCTGCGTCAACCGCGCCCTGGGCACCGGCACGCGCGTGCTGTTCGACGAGCTGCTGGACCAGGCCGGCCTGCTGCCGCGCCAGATCGACGGCTACGAACACACCGAGCCCTCGCACGCCGCGGTGGCGCAGTGCGTGGCCGCCGGCCAGGCCGACGCCGGCTTCGGCATCGAGCACACGGCCTACCTCTATGGCCTGGACTTCGTGCCGCTGTCGCGCGAGCACTACCACCTGGTGTGCCTGAAATCGACGCTCGAGGAGCCCGCGGTGCAGGCCCTGTGCAGCGTGCTGCGCAGCTCGCTGTGGCAGCAGCAGCTCATGACCCTGCCCGGCTACGCGGCCCTGGCCAGCGGCCAGGTGCAGTCGCTGCGGCAGTTGCTGCCGTGGTGGAACCTGCGCCCGAAGCCAGAGAAAAATCCGGCCTGAGCCCTTGCCAGCATTGAAGAGTTCGCTCTCATTTCGAGAGCATTCAATCGCCAGGCACACTGGGCCGTGGCCCATCTGCCCCCACCCCCACCCCAGCAAGGGACGCGCCTGGCCAACACACGGCCAGGCCACCGGCGCGCCCGGTGCGCCTTGCGCGCCTGACCTCGCGCCCCGTCCCGCCCGCTCTGCGCACTCTTGAGCCTGGGCGCGCGTTTGCAGGGGACCGCGCACAGGCTCAGAGCGCACAGGAGCGAAAGCCAACCCAGGTGTCGTCGCGCGTGGGCGCGCTGCAGCGCCGCACACTCGGGTGGCGCAGGCGGTTGTGCGTGAGCACCGAGGCGCCGCGCAGCACGCGCCAGGGCAGCTCGGCCGGCGGCGGCGTGGCGGCGCGCGCC
>CAZKDU010000378.1:0-1918 GCA_964551485.1 uncultured Burkholderiaceae bacterium | reverse complement strand
GCGGGCCTTGTCTTCGAGCGACAGGGTTTCGCGCACGCGGTTCTGCACGGCGAAGCCAGCGAACAGCGGCAGGTTGAAGCTCAGCCCCACATTGCCGGCGCGCACGCGGTTGTCCACGGGCGAGAGGTTGGTGCCGTTCAGGTTGCGCTGCACGCCGTAGCTGGCCACCAGGTCCAGCGTGGGCAGGTGGCCGGCCTCGGCCTTGCGGGTTTCGAGCTGGGCCACCTCCAGGCCCAGGCGGGCCTGGCGCACCAGCGGGTGCCCTTGCTGCGAGGGCTCGACCCAGGCCGCCACGTCGGCCGGCAGCAGTGCCGGCAGGGCCGCGGGCAGGGCCAGCGGGCGCGGCGTGCTGCCTCCCTTGCCCACCAGCTGGTCGAGCGCGAGCTGCTTGACGCGCAGGTCGTTCTCGGCGGCGATCTCCTGGGCCAGCACCAGGTCGAAGCGGGCCTGGGCCTCGCGCGTGTCGGTGATGGTGGCGCTGCCCACCTCGAAGTTACGTTTGGCAAAGGCAAGCTGCTCGGCCACGGCGGCCTTCTGAGCGCGCACGAAGCTCAGGCTGTCCTGGGCCGCCAGCACGTCGAAGTAGGCCTGGCTCACGCGCACCAGCAGGTCTTGGGTGCTGGTGTCGAGCTGGGCGCTGCCCTGCTCGACCTGGCGCTGCGCCTGCTCGTAGGTGGCGCGGTTGGCCGGGCGGTACAGCGGCTGGCTGGCGTTGAGCGAGGCGCTCTGGGTGCCGTAGCTGCGGTCGGTGGCGGGGGTGTCCACATTGAGCGTGGAGCGCGAGGCGCCGGCGGCCAGGCCGGCGCTGGGCAGCAGCCCGGCCTGGGCCTGGGCGGCGCGCGCCACGCTGGCCTGGTACTGCGCCTGGGCCGACTGGTAGGCCGCGTCGAAGCCGCGCGCGGCCTCGTACAGGGTGACCAGGTTCTGCGCCTGGGCGGGGGCGGCGAAGGCCATGCCCAGGGCCCAGGCCAGGGGGAGAAACCGAGACGCGTTCATGCCAGTCCTTGTGTGTGGCCAGGTGGTTGGAAGCAGGGCGCCCCGGCGGTGCCGGTCAGTAGCGGGGCACCTGGGGGTCGAGTTCGGTGGACCAGGCGTCGGAGCCGCCGTCGATGTTGGCCACGCGGGCAAAACCCTGCTGGGCCAGAAAGGCCGCCACGCGCATGCTGCGGCCGCCGTGGTGGCACAGGCAGGCCACGGGGCGGGCCGGGTCGAGCTCGGCCAGGCGCGCGGGCACCTGGCCCATGGGCAGGGCCAGCAGCTCGTGGCCGGGCAGGCTGGCCGGGGCGAGCTGCACCTCCCAGGGCTCGCGCACGTCGAGCACCAGGGGCGGGTGGGCCGGGTCTTGCGCCAGGGCGTCTTGCAGCCAAGCGGCGAGCTGGGCGGGGCGGACTTGGTCGATCATGGCGGCCGGCCTCAGAAGCTGAAGCGGCTGGGTTCGGCGAAGTTCAGCAGGCGCGGGGCCACCGTGTCCCAGGGCTGGGCGGTGTGCCAGGCGCTGTCGCTGTGGCGCGTGACGATGGTGGCGCGCATCATGGGCTCGTTGCCCACGATGGCGGCCAGTCGACCACCGACCTTGAGCTGGGCCAGCAGGGCCTGCGGCACCTCGGCCACCGAGCCGCTGAGCACGATCACGTCAAACGGGCCGTCCACCGCCGCGCCCTGGGCGCCGTCGGCGTGGCGCCCCTCGGCGTTGGTGATGCCGGCGGCCTGCAGGTGCTCGCGCGCCGTGCGGGCCAGGTCGGCGTCGATCTCCAGCGAGATCACGCGCTGCGCGCGGTGCGCGAGCAGGGCCGCCATGTGGCCCGAGCCGGTGCCGACCTCCAGCACCTTCTCGTGCGGCTGCACCTGCAGGTCTTGCAGCAGGCGGGCCTCGACCCGCGGCGCCAGCATGCACTGGCCGGGCTCGCGCTGCGGCGGC
>CAZKDU010000377.1:0-1921 GCA_964551485.1 uncultured Burkholderiaceae bacterium | reverse complement strand
GCGCCAGCACCTGGGCGCTGAAGCTCGCCGCCACACCAAACAGGCCAATGCCGATGGCCACCACCTGCAGCCAGTGGGTCACGGCAAAGCTGCGGTCGAACACGCGCAGCGAGTTGGCGCGCACCTGCGCTGCCGACGCAAAGGCCAGGCCCTCGCCCAGTGGCCCGGCCAGCGCCCGGATGGCCGGCTGCAGCGCGGCCGCGTCGGCGCCCGGTGCCAGCCACAGCGCCAGGTCGTTGATGCGGCGGTCGCCGCCCAGGCGCACGTGGTCGGCCTGGGCCAGCACCACCGAGCCGGTCTGGCGGGCGTAGTCGCGCCACACGCCTGCTACAAAAAAAGTAGCTGCCTGTCCAGCACCGGCAAGGGCTGGGGCCGGATATGCCTGATGAAGTGGGGGAAACGGCCGGCCCAGGCGGGCGCCGTGCAGGTCGACCATGGCCTCGCTCACGTACACACCCACCTGGCCCGGCGGCACCGGCAGCGGGCCAGCCACCAGCGGCAGGGCCTGCAGCGGGTCGTCGAGCGCGCGCGCGATCAGCACCACGGGCGGCTGCGCCGGGTCGAGCAGCAGGCTCTGCTGGCGCAGCGTGCCCACCCGCGCCACGCCGGGCAGGGCGGCCACGGCCTCGGCGAATGCCGGCTCGAAAAACACCGCGTCCTGCCCGCCCACCGCGCTGGCGCGCACGTAGAGCGCGGCCGGCAGCACGGCGTCGAGCCAGCGCGCCACCGAGTCGCGGAAGCTGCCCACCATCACCGTCAGCGCCACCGACAGGCTGAGCGCGGCCACCACGCCGCTCACGGCCACGGCCGCGCTGTGGCGCACGCGGCGCGCGCGCTCCACCGCCAGCAGGGGCAGCAGGCGCTGCTGCAGGCGCGGCGCCAGCCGGTCGCACAGCCAGCCCACGCCCTGCGGCAGGGCCAGCACACCGCCCACCAGCAGCAAGGCCACGGCGGCGTAGGCCGCCAGCGGCAGCCCGCCTACTGGTGGCAGCAGGGCCAGGCCCACGGCGGCCAGGCACAGCCATGCACCCAGGTGCGTGTGCAGCCGGTGCCCGAGGCCCGGCCTCCAGGTTGCCCAGGCCGCCCAGGCCCGGTGCCGCGCGCCCGAGGGGGGAGCAGAGGGTGCAGAGGGAGTTTGGGGCGCAGGGCCACGCGGGGCCGGGCCGGGCACGGGCGCGCTGCCCAGGCCCTTGAGGGTCTGCGCCAGCGGCAGGCGCTCGGCGGTGCGCGCCGGCCACCAGCCGCCGGCCAGGGCCGCGGCCAGGCCCAGCGCGGCGTGGCCCAGGGCGCTGCCGGTGTGCCACTGCAGCGGTGGCGGCGCGTCGCCGCTGCCCGGGAAATAACCGCCGCCCAGGTCGCCGCCAAGCAGGCGCAGCGCCAGCGCGGCCAGGGCCGTGCCCAGGGCCACGCCGAGCGCGCTGCCCAGCACCCCCAGCAGGGCCGACTCGGCCAGCACCAGGCCGCGCCGCTCGGCCGCGGTCAGGCCCAGCACCCCGAGCAGGGCGAACTGCGGGGCGCGCTGGGCCACGCTCAGCGCCAGCACCGAAAACACCAGAAAACCCCCGGTGAACAGCGCCACCAGGGCCAGCACCGTGAGGTTGGCGCGGTAGGCGCGCGAGAGCTGGCTGGCGCGCTCGGTGGCGTCGCCCGGGTGGGCCACGGTCACGCCCGGCGGCAGCGCCAGCGCGCGCAGCAGCGCGGCCTCGTCGCTGCCCGGGCGCAGGCGCAGGTCGATGCGGCTGAGCTGGCCCACGCGGCCCAGCAGCTCCTGCGCCGCGCCGATGTCCATCACCGCCAGCGGCGGCCCGCTCGCGCCCACCGTGCCGGCCACGCGCACCGGGTGCAGTTGCGCGCCGCTCTGCAGGCGCAGCCCGGTGGGGGCGGCGGCGCTGGCACTGGCATGGCTGGCCACACCGGGCAG
>CAZKDU010000376.1:0-1934 GCA_964551485.1 uncultured Burkholderiaceae bacterium | reverse complement strand
GCGCACGCCCGGCACCTACAGCAAGTACAACAGCATCGACGACCGCATCGACGACTTCCACTACTACACCACCTTCGTGAAGTTCGGCATCGGCCGCGCCACCTACGACGCGGCCCAGGAAATCCGCTCGGGCGACATCACGCGCGACGAAGGCGTGGCCCTGGTGCGCCGCTACGACGGCGAGTTCCCCGAGCGCTTTGCCGAAGAAATCTTCCGCTACCTGAGCATCCCGGCCAAGGAGTTCCCGCAGGCCCACAAGATGTTCGCCCAGCCGACCATGGACCGCACCCATTTCATGCGCCTGGCCGACAGCTTCCGCTCGCCTCACCTGTGGCGGCGCGAGGGTGACCAATGGGCGCTGCGCCACACGGTCTGGCAGGACGGACAGTGACGGGCCCGGAGGCGGCATGAGCCATGTCCGCGTGATCGCCCGGCTCGACATCAAGGGCCCCAACCTGATCAAGGGCATCCAGCTCGAGGGCCTGCGCGTGGTCGGCGACCCGCACACCCACGCGGTCACCTACTACCAGCAGGGTGCGGACGAGCTGCTGTTCGTGGACGCCGTGGCCAGCCTGTACCAGCGCAACAACCTGACCGACATCATCCAGCGCGCGGCCGACCAGATCTACGTGCCCATCACCGTGGGTGGCGGTATCCGCTCGCTCGACGACGTCAGCAAGCTCATGCACTCGGGTGCCGACAAGGTCGCCATCAACACCGCCGCCATCCACCGCCCGGGCCTGATCGACGAGGTGGCGCGCCGCTACGGCGCGCAGTGCATGGTGCTCTCGGTCGAGGCCAAGCAGGTGGCCCCGGGCCGCTGGGAGGCCTACACCGACGCCGGGCGCGAGCGCACCGGCCGCGACGTGCTGGCCTGGGTGCGCGAGGCCAGCGAGCGCGGCGCCGGCGAGGTGCTGCTGACCTCGGTGGACCGCGAGGGCACACGCAAGGGCTTCGACCTCGACCTGGTGGCCCAGGCCTGCGCCGCCACGCGCGTGCCGGTCATTGCCAGCGGCGGCTTCGGCCAGGTGGCCGACCTGGTGGCCGCCAGCGGCGCCGGCGCCTCGGCCGTGGCCGTGGCCGACGCCCTGCACTGGAAGCGCCTGGGCCTGGCCGAGATCAAGGCTGGCGCCCGCGCGGCCGGCCTGGACATCCGGCCGGCGGCCGGCGCGGCGGGGGCGGCATGAAACACGTGCCCGTCACCGTGCTCGACTACGGCATCGGCAACCTGCTGAACGTGGTGCGCGCGCTCACGCACTGCGGCGCCGACGTGCAGGTGCTGAGCCAGGCCAGCGGCACCGCGCCCGTGGCCGGCCACATGGTGCTGCCCGGCGTGGGCGCCTTCGGCGACGGCATGGCCGAGCTGCGCCAGCGTGGCCTGGACGACCTGGTGCGCCGCCACGCGGCGGCCGAGCGCCCGTTCCTCGGCATCTGCGTGGGCATGCAGATGCTGTTCGAGGCCAGCGAGGAGATGGGCGAGTACCCGGGCCTGGGCCTGCTGCCCGGGCGGGTGCAGCCGGTGCCGGCCCAGGGCGCCGACGGCCGCCCGCACCGCATCCCGCACATCGGCTGGCGCGCGCTGCAGGCCCCGGGCCACACGCCCGACACCTCGGCCGCGGCCTGGCAGGGCAGCCTGCTGGACGGCCAGCGGCCCGAGGAACGGGTGTACTTCGTGCACTCCTACGCCCCGGTGCCCAGCGACCCCGCGGTGCGCCTGGCCGACGCCGATTACGACGGCGTGCCGGTCTGTGCCGTGGTGCGGCGTGGCCCCCTGGTGGGCTGCCAGTTCCACCCCGAGCGCAGCGCCGAGCCCGGCCTGGCCATGCTGCGCCGTTTCCTGCAGTCATGAGCGCCGCGCCGGACCACCCCGAGCCTGCCCGCGCCGCCGCCCGCACGGGCGTGGGGCCGGGTGAGGGCACGGGCGATGCGGCGGG
>CAZKDU010000375.1:0-1937 GCA_964551485.1 uncultured Burkholderiaceae bacterium | reverse complement strand
CAGTTGGTAGAGCAACCGCCTTGTAAGCGGTAGGTCGTCAGTTCGATTCCGACAATCGGCACCATCTTCCACACCCAGTCGCCCGCCGTTGACCGGTTCAAGGGGCTTTGGTTTGGACCTTCAGGCGAATTGAGTTAACCTCGCAGCCCTGCAGTCTCAGGCGGGACTGCAAGGCTGGCAGGATTTGCCGCAGCTTGGCTGCAGCGGCATTGCCGTTCACCAGCAGGCACCAGGCCGGTCCATCGATCGGACCGGGTTTGACACAGGGCCGCAGCGCGGCCGGGATCAAAGAAGCCACGGCATGCAGGCGGCGGTTCGATTCGTCGGACAACGCGGCCAGCCGGGCCAGTGTCGGAGAGGCCATGGCCGCTTGTTGCAGCGTCACCGGGTGGTGCTGGCGGTTCATCAAGGCCTGTGCGTCATGAGGGGTTGCAATGCAGTTGATTATCACGGATGCCTGGCTCGCCAAGAGCCGTGCACTGCACCTGAGTGGGTGGTCTTTGCTCGGGCACAGCCTGCTGCTGGCCCTGTTGCTCATGGTCACCGGCATGGGTCTTTACCACTGGGCCTGGGCCAGTGGTGGGCTGAACCGCCTGGCGTGGTTGGAGGCGCCCGCGCGCGTGGGTGGCAGCGAAGACCCCGCGTCACAGCGCGAATTGATCATGCGCGCCAACCTCGACGCCATGGCACGCAAGCTCGGCGAAATGCAGGTCAAGCTGATCCAGCTCGAGTCGCTGGGTGAGCGCGTGTCTGGCCTGGCCGGCATCAACCCGGCCGAGTTGAAGACGGTGCCTGGTCGCGGTGGTGCCCTGGTGTCAGGCCGGCCTCTGAGTCTGCAGGAGCTGCAGAACACCCTGAGCGAGATTGATCAGATCGCCGACCACGGCGCCGACCTGCTGACCGTGGTCGAGTCGCGCCTGTTCGAGCAGAAGATCAAGAAGACGATGTTGCCGACCCAGCACCCGGTGCAGGGCAGCCCGCTGGGTTCGTCGTTCGGCTGGCGCATCGACCCGTTCACTGGCGTGAATGCGTTGCACACCGGCCTGGATTTCGTGGCCTCGACCGGCACCGCCATCATGGCCGCCGCCGGTGGCGTGGTGGTGGCGCAGGAGTACCACCCGGCGTATGGCAACATGATCGAGATCGACCACGGCAATGACCTGGTCACACGTTATGCGCACGCCTCCAAGGTGCTGGTCAAGAAGGGCGATCTGGTCAAACGGGGCCAGAAAATTGCCCTGGTCGGCACCAGCGGCCGCTCGACCGGTCCGCACCTGCATTTTGAGGTGCTGGTGCAGGGAGTGCCACAGAACCCGCAGAAATTCCTGGTGGCGGCGCGCAGGTAGAATCCGCCCATCGCCGGGAGCGGCGGGGCGTGGGCGCTTGCATTGGGCGCATTTGCCCCCATGGTCCTCCCTAATTACTTTCCGGACCCCGGCCACGGCTGAAGCGCTGAAACGCGCCTCGTGCGGTGGCCCTGCACGCATGGCCACCAACTTCCTGACCAAAATTTTCGGCAGCCGCAACGACCGCCTGCTCAAGCAGTACCGCAAGACGGTGGAGCGCATAAACGCGCTGGAGCCGGCACTGGAGACGTTGGACGATGAGGCCCTGCGCGGCAAGACCCAGGAGTTCAGGAACCGCCTGGCCCAGGGCGAGGCCCTGGACGCCCTGCTGCCCGAGGCCTTTGCCGTGGTGCGCGAGGGCTCCTAGCGCATGTTGAAGATGCGGCACTTCGATGTTCAGCTGCTGGGAGGCATGTCGCTGCACAACGGCAAGATCTCCGAGATGCGCACCGGCGAGGGCAAGACCCTGACGGCGACCCTGCCGGTCTACCTCAATGCCTTGAGCGGCAAGGGTGTGCACGTGGTCACGGTCAACGACTACCTGGCCAACCGCGACGCCCAGTGGATGGGGCGTCTCTACAACTTCCTGGG
>CAZKDU010000374.1:0-1952 GCA_964551485.1 uncultured Burkholderiaceae bacterium | reverse complement strand
AACCTTCGACCACCGGGTTGACAATTTCCAGGTGCGAGGGGTTGAAGGCCAGGCTCAGGTGGACCGGGCCACCGGCGGTGGACACGTCGGAGCTGAAGCCCTGGTGGTACTTGACGTCACCGGCGGGCAGCTCTTCGGGAGCGGTGTGGTCGAACTCGGCAAACAGGTCTTTGGGCATCTTGCCCAGGGTGTTGACCAGCACGTTCAGGCGGCCGCGGTGGGCCATGCCGATGACGATTTCCTGCACACCCTTGGCACCGGCCTGCTGGATCAGCTCGTCCATCGCGGCAATGAAGCTCTCGCCACCTTCCAGAGAGAAGCGCTTCTGGCCCACGTACTTGGTGTGCAAGTAGCGCTCCAGGCCTTCGGCCGCGGTCAGGCGGTCAAGGATGTGCTTTTTCTTATCAGCGGTGAAATTGGGCTTGCTGCGGATGCTTTCGAGCTTTTGCTGCCACCAGCGTTTCTGGTTCTGGTCGGTCGCGTACATGTACTCGGCGCCGATGGTGCCGCAGTAGGTTTCGCGCAGCGCATTCATCAGCTCGCGCAGCGACATCGACTCCTTGCCGAAAAAGGTGTTGCTGGTGTCGAACACCGTTTCCTGGTCGGCGTCGCTGAAACCGTAGAAGGCCGGGTCGAGTTCGGGAATGTGGTCACGCTCGGTGCGCTTGAGCGGGTCCAGGTCGGCCCAACGGGCGCCGACGTTGCGGTATGCGGCGATCAGCTGCTGGACGGCGGTGCGCTTGCGGCCCATCTCGGCGTTGCCGCTGGCCACAACGACCTGGGTCACACCCTGCTTGGCGCGCTCGGCAAAGGCGTTGATGACCGGCAGGTGCGGCACATCTTTGGCATTGCTGCCATCGACGGCGGGGACGTTCTGCAGGGCGTCGAAGTACTCGCGCCAGTTGTCGGGCACGCTGCCCGGATTGGCCAAGTAGTTTTCGTACATCTCTTCGACATAGGGCGCATTGCCGCCGAAGAGGTAGGTGTTGCCTTGATAGGCTTGGTAGACGGACGTTGTCTCGCTCATGTTTTCCGCTGACTTCCGTTTCCCTTCAGGAAACTTTAGTTGGTTGATAAACCTTCCGCGACACGGCTGAACCGATTGGCGGATGCGACTGTGGCTGGGAAGGGCCTAGTACAAGATGAGATTGTGCCACCGAATGACTGGCCAGCACAAGCCTGCCCCATGGGTTGCTGGGGCAGGCTGGGGCGCACATGGTGCAGCGGCTCAGGCCTTGGCAGCCACCAGATCGCGGATCTGCTGCAGGGCGCTCGGGTCCTCGATGGTGGTGAGGTCGCCAGGATCGCGCCCTTCACACACCGCCTGGATGGCGCGGCGCAGCAGCTTGCCGGAACGGGTTTTGGGCAGCAGGGTCACAAAGCGCACCCGTGCCGGGCGGGCCACAGCACCGAGCTGCTCATCCACCACTTTCATGATTTCGCCTTCAAGCTGCTGAGCCGCAGCCGGCGTGGCCGCACGGCTGGTGTCCTTGAGCACGGCAAAGGCCATGGCCACCTGGCCCTTGAGCTGATCGGCCACGCCCACCACAGCCACCTCGGCCACGTTGGAGTGGCTGGAAATGCTTTCCTCGATCTCGCGCGTGCCCAGGCGGTGGCCCGCCACGTTGATCACGTCGTCGGTGCGACCCAGGATGAAGTAGTAGCCGTCTTCGTCGCGGATGCCCCAATCAAAGGTGGAGTACACCATCTTGCCAGGCACGCTTTGCCAATAGGTCTTTACAAAGCGTGCGTCATCGCGCCACACAGTCTGCATGAAACCAGGCGGCGTCGGCCCTTCGACGACCACCACACCCTTCTGGTTCGGCCCCACCAGCTCTTCGCCCGTGCTTTCGTTGAGCAGCTTGACGTTGTAGCCATACATGGGTACGCCTGGGCTGCCGAACTTGCTGGGCGTTCTCTCGACGCCGTTGGCCACCGTGAGCAGTGGCCAG
>CAZKDU010000373.1:0-1953 GCA_964551485.1 uncultured Burkholderiaceae bacterium | reverse complement strand
GACGCCGAGCTTCTGGTCGCCGATCCACGTCAGCGGGCGCAGATAGCAACTCTCGAGCTTGTTCTCGCGCACCACCTGGCGTTGCGCGTCGCAGACCTGCTCGAACGAGAACGGGATCTTCATGCGCAGGATCTTGGCGCTGTTGAACAGGCGCTCGGTGTGCTCCTGCAGGCGGAAGATGGCGGTGCCGTCCACCGTCTTGTAGGCGCGCACGCCCTCGAACGCGCCGCAGCCGTAGTGCAGGGTGTGGGTCAGCACGTGGACCTTGGCGTCGCGCCAGTCCACCAGCTGGCCGTCCATCCAGATCTTGCCGTCGCGGTCGGCCATGGAGGGAATGACGCTCATGGGAATTCCTTTGTTCGGGGGTGCAGACTCAAAGCCTTCGATTTTAAGCCGCCGGGGGCACCGCCTCGGTGGCGTGTGCTGCCGCGCCCTCCGACGGGCGCTGCAGCGCCCACTGGCGCAGCCGGCCCTGGTGGAATTCGGCGTCGACCCAGGCGCCGCTGGCGTCGGTCCAGCGGAAGACCTCGGGCTGCTGGCCCTGGGGCGAACGCTGCTCGCCCAGGGCGCGCGTGAGCCCGATCACCTGCAGCAGCGACAGGCCGGCACCCAGCCGGGCGTGCAGCATGACGGCGCTGTCCACATGGCCGACGGGCCGCTGCGCGGCGCGGCGCAGCACCCGCATCAGCCGGGTGAAATGCAGCAGCAGCCACATCACCACCCCGCCCAGCACCAAGGCCAGGCCGGGCCAGCCGTAGGCGCGGTGGGCCAGGGCCACCAGGGCCGCGCCGCCGATCAGCAGCAGGGTTTTGTGCAGCAGGGAGGTGTTCATGCCGGCATTGTCGCGGCGTCGGGCCGCACCCGTCCGCTGGCCAGGGCCTGCGCCCAGTCTGGAAAACCGCGCTCGGCCGCCAGCCGGGCCTGCGCCGCCGCGTCGTAGGCCACGGCGTGCCAGGCCACCGACCACCCGTGGGCGCCGTGCGCCACCACGGCGTAGCGCGCGTGCGGCGTGCCGTTTTCCACCACGTGCGGATGCGGGTGGCGGTCGTCGAACGCCGGCTGGCCCACGCTGCCGGGGTTGACCACCAGCAGCGCCCCCAGGCACAGCGCGCGCGGCACATGGCTGTGGCCACACAGGGCCAGCGTGGCCGTGCCCACGCCCGGGCCCAGGCGCGCCGTGGCCTCGGCCGCGCTGGCGGCGCGCAGGCCCTGGTCGGGCGTGACCGTCTCCAGCCAGTACAGCAGGTCGTTGCCCGGGCTGCCGTGCACCAGACAGACCTCGTCCGCCCGCCCGGCGTTCAGGGTCAAATGGGCCGGGAGCCCTTGCAGCCAATGGAGGTGTCGCTCCTGAAGTTGTAGCGCCGCAAAACCATCCGGGGTGTTGGGGCGCAGCGCCAGGCCGTGCTTGGCGCGCAGCGCGAGCAGCTGGCGCTCGTGGTTGCCGGCGATGGTGGGCAGGTTCAGGCCCATGAGCAGCTCGGCGGTGTCGCGCGGCTGCAGCGGGCCGCTCAGGATGTCGCCCAGGTTGACCGTGGCGTCCACCCCCTGGCGCGCCACGTCGGCCAGCACGGCCTGCAGCGCCGCCAGGTTGCCGTGGATGTCGGAGAGCACCGCCAGGCGCATGGGGCGGCCCGGCTCAGTCCAGCCCGCGCACCACGGCCAGGGCCTCGTCGATGCGCTCGACCGCGTGCACCGTCAGCCCGGCGATGGCGGCCTTGGGCGCGTTGGCCTTGGGCACCACGGCAACCGTGAAGCCGAGCTTGGCCGCCTCCTTGAGGCGCTCCTGGCCGCGCGGCGCCGGCCGCACCTCGCCGGCCAGGCCGACTTCGCCAAAGGCCAGGAAGCCCTTGGGCAGCGGCTTGCCGCGCAAGGACGAGGTGATGGCCAGCAGCACCGCCAGGTCGGCCGCCGGCTCGCCGATGCGCACCCCGCCCACGGCGTTGACGAACACGT
>CAZKDU010000372.1:0-1965 GCA_964551485.1 uncultured Burkholderiaceae bacterium | reverse complement strand
TCGCGCATGAACCCGGCGTTGCCGTAGGTAGCCAGGCCATAGAACAGCACCCAGAACCACTCCCAGGGCCCGAAGCTCAGCGTGAACGATTCGGCCCACAGGTTGCGCACGGGTGTGAAATAGCCGACGAAGGTGAAGCCGGTCCAGAGCGCGAGCGCCAGCCACAGGCCGTGCTTGGTTGCCTTCTTGACGAGCTTGCGACCGTCCATCGGCGCCTGGTCAAGGCGCATGCGGGCGTTGCGGTCACCCTCGATGCGGCGCTCGATGTACATGAACATCTCGGTGTAGACGGTCTGCGGGCAGGTGTAGCCGCACCAGATGCGGCCTGCCACCGCTGTCACCAGGAACAGCAGCAGCGCCGACACCACCAGCAGCCCGGTCAGGTAGATGAAGTCCTGTGGGTACAGGACCCAGCCGAACAGGTAGAAGCGGCGCGCGTCCAGGTCGAACAGCACGGCCTGGCGCTGGCCCCAGGACAGCCAGGGCAGGCCATAGAACACCAGCTGCGTCAACCACACCATGGCCCAGCGCCAACGCGCGAACACCCCACTCACACTGCGGGGGTGGATGGTCTGGCTCGACTCGTACAACGAAACCCAGGCCCCGTCCGGCACCGGCTCGGGCCGGATGGGAATCACCCTGGGTGATGCGGCCGAGGCCGCGGTGGCGCGCGCCGGCACGGGTTGCGGAGACGGGGGGGGCACAGGCATGGGTTGGGTGGTCGGTCAGCGGGTGGCGGCGGGCTTGTTGGACAGGCCCCAGACGTAGGCCGTCAGCACCTCGATCTGCTCTGCGGTCAGCTTGTCGGCCTGGGCCGGCATCTGGTTGATCTTGCCGTTGTTGATCATGGCCACAATGGCCGCCTCGCCCCAGCCATGCAGCCAGATGTCGTCGCTGAGGTTGGGGGCCCCCATCAAGGGGTTGCCCTTGCCGGTCGGGCCGTGGCAGCTGGCGCAGGCCGCGAACTTGGTCTTGCCGAGCGAGGCGCGCAGCGAATCGTTCGGACTGCCCGACAGGCTTAGCACGTAGTGCGCCAGGTTCTTCACGTCGTCGGGGGTGCCCACGGCCGCGGCCATCGGGGGCATGCGGCCGGTGCGCCCCTGCGTGATGGTCTCGCGGATCTTCTCGGGCGAGCCGCCATGCAGCCAGTCACCGTCGGTCAGGTTCGGGAAGCCCTTGCTGCCGCGCGCGTCCGAGCCGTGGCACTGGGCGCAGTTGTTCATGAACAGGCGCTCACCAATCGCCATGGCCTGGGGCTGACCGGCCAGTTCCTCGGGCTTCAGGCCCTTGAAGCGGGCATAGACCGGCGCCATATCCTCGGCACCCTGGCGCATTTCGGCCTGGTGCTCGGCACTGGAACTCCAGCCCAGCTGGCCTGTGAACGAGCCCAGGCCCGGGTAAGCCACCAAATAGCCAATACCGAACACGATGGTCAGCACGAACAGGCCCACCCACCACAGCGGCAACGGGTTGTTCATTTCACGCAGGTCACCGTCCCAGACGTGACCGGTGGTGTTGTCGCTGCGCGGGGCCACACGCACCCGCGAGGTCTTCCATAGCAGCAGCAGGCAGCCGGCAATGCCCAGCACGGTGAATGCGGCCACGAAGATGGACCACAGGGAGTTGTTGAAGTCGCTCATGCTCGATCCTGATGCAAACGGTTCAGTCCTGCTCGAATGGCAGGCGCGCCGCTTCCTCGAAGCGGGCGCGGTTGCGCCGGGCGAAGGCCCAGATCCCGATGCCCACGAAGCAGAGGAAGCTGACCACGGTGGTGGCGATGCGCAGGGTGTTGAGGTCCATGTCCATGGCGAGGCTCCGTGTCACTTGAGGGCCAGCCCGAGGGACTGGAGGTAGGTCACGAGCGCGTCCATCTCGGTCTTGCCCTTGACGGCCTCGGCCGACCCGGCGATCTGCGCGTCGGTGTAGGGCACCCCCACGCGGCGCAGCGCCGTCATGCGCGGGGCC
>CAZKDU010000371.1:0-1969 GCA_964551485.1 uncultured Burkholderiaceae bacterium | reverse complement strand
CGAGCTGATCAACAGCCTGTTCGACCGCTACGAACGCGAGTTGACCGAACTGCTCAACGCCAGCGACGGCGTGCGGGATGTGGAGGACGCCTGGTTCTTCATGCACACGCTGTTCGAGCTGATCTGGCAATACCGCTTTTTGTACCGAGACCTCAACGACCTGCTGAGCAAGAACCGCCGGCTCGAAACCCACTTCCAGTGGGTCCTGAAGAACAAGACCCGCGCCGTCAAGGCGCTGCTCGACAGCATGCGGCGTTCGGGTGCGCTGAGCATCGACAGCCGCGAGATCGACGCCACCGCCACCAGCATGGTGGTGGTGCTGACCTACTGGCTGAGCTATGAATATGTGCGCGATCCGCGCCGCGCCCTGGAGCCCGAAAGCGCCCAGGCGGCCCTGCTGCGCGGCGCCCACCATGTGCTGAACCTGCTCGTGCCGTACCTGGAGCCTGGCCAGCGCCAGCACCTGCTGGGGCTGGTCGACGCCTACAGCCCGCCCTTGCCCGCCTGAACGGAGAGATGCCCATGGCCGCCTGGATTGCCTTCCCCCACACGGGCGAGTTCTCACACGACGCCGCCAGCGTCAAAAAGCACTGGGCCCGGCTGCACCTGGGCGACGCCGAGCCCTTGCCCAGCGAGCGCGAGGTGCTGGCGGCCTGGGCCCTGTTTCACAACGGCGAATTCCGCAAGGCCGCCGAAGCCGGGCTGGCCCTCGGCAGCCCTGGCCTGAGCGTGGCACACAAGGCCACCTGCATCTACGCCACCTACCTGGAAACCAAGGAAAGCACCAAGCTCGACCTGTTCAGCGAGGTGGCCGAACGCGCCCGCACCGACAGCGAGGCCAACCCGGACAACCCCAGCGCCTGGTACTACCAGGGGTATGCGCTGGGCCGCTACGGCCAGGGCATCAGTGTGGCCAAGGCACTGGCCCAGGGCCTGGGCACCCGGGTCAAGCAGGCCCTGGAGCAGACCATCGTGCTGCAGCCGCGCCATGCCGAGGCCCACATCGCGCTCGGGGCCTTCCATGCCGAAGTGATCGACAAGGTGGGCTCGCTGATCGGCGGGATGACCTATGGCGCCCGCAAGGACGTGAGCCTGCGCATGTTCCAGGCCGCACTGGCGCTGCACCCGCAGTCGGCCATTGCGCACATCGAATACGCCAACGGCCTGCTGATGCTTGAGGGCGACGCCAAAATGGCCGAAGCCACCCAGCTCTATGAGCAGGCCGCGCGCGCTCCCCGCACCGACGCCATGGAGTGGCTGGACGCCGAACTGGCCTCGGCCGAACTCGCCGACGACTGACTCGACACCACGCCGGGAGGCCGCGCGGCGCGCGGCACGTCATTCGCCCCAGGGCAGCATCAGCGTGACGGTGGACAGGCGCGCGAACTCGGGCTCGAACTCGTCGATGATCTGCTGCGGGTCCGGGCAGAGTTGCGTGTCCGTGACCACACCGAACTGCACACCGCCGCCGTAGCTGAGGATGGAAACCCCCAGACCGATGTCACCCGACTGCGGCACCCAGAACATGGTCTGTTCGAGGGTGGAGCCGCAGAACTTGAGCTTGCCCTTCGGACCCGGCACATTGGTCATGACCGCCGTGGTCTTCTTGCCGAACAGGTTGAGCATGGCGTCCTGCGCCGGCTTGATCAGCAGGCCGGCCACGGCCAGCATGCCGAACGCCAACAGCGGCTGGGTGCTGCCCTTGAGGCTGTTCATGCGGCGGCGCACTTCGTACACCCGCTCGATCGGGTTCTCGATGCCAATCGGCAGCACCAGCGGCACCAGGCCGAAGCGGTTGCCCAGCTTGTAGGCCTGGTCCAGCGGCCGCAGGTTGACCGGGATCATGGCGCGGATCTCCTGGCCCCTGACGTCATCGCCGTGGTTGCGCAGGTACTCGCCGATGGCCCCGGCCACACAGCTCAGCAGCACGTCGTTGACGGAGCAGTTCAGCGCCTTGCCCACGGCCTTG
>CAZKDU010000370.1:0-1987 GCA_964551485.1 uncultured Burkholderiaceae bacterium | reverse complement strand
GCCCTGCCTGCTGTACCAGATCAAGCGCTGCTCCGGCCCCTGTGTGTCGCACCTGGGCGGCCAGCCCACGGCCGCCGCCTACGCCGAGGACGTGGCCCATGCCGAGGCCTTCTTGCGTGGCGAGACCCAGCAGCTGCTGGCCACGCTGGAGGCGCGCATGATGGCGCACGCCGAGGCCCTGGCTTTCGAGCAGGCGGCCGAACTGCGCAACCAGATCCAGGCGCTGGCGCGGGTGCTGCACCAGCAGGCCGTGGACACGCTGAGCGACCGCGACGTGGACGTGCTGGCCGTCAAGGTGCTGGGCGGCAAGGCCTGCGTCAACCTGGCCATGGTGCGCGGCGGCCGCCACCTGGGCGACCGCGCGTACTTCCCCAGCCACGTAGAGGACGGCGCCGTCTGGCACGCGCTGGACCAGGCGCCCGAGGCCGGGCCCGCAGCACCGGCGGCGGGGCAGGTCGAGGTCAGCGTGCTCGAGGCCTTCATCGCTCAGCACTACCTGGGCGTGCCGGTGCCGCCGGCCCTGATCACCAGTGTGGCGGTGAGCCCGGCGCTGCTGGCCGCGCTGTCGGCGCAGACCGGCGTCAAGGTCAGTGCGGTGCACAACCCGCGCGAACAGCGCCGGCTCTGGCTGGAGATGGCGCAGAAGAACGCCGACATCCAGCTGGCGCGGCTGCTGGCCGAGGAGGGCTCGCAGCTGGCGCGTGTGCGCGCCCTGGTGGAGGCGCTGGACCTGGCGCCCGACAGCCTGGACGAGTTCCGCGTCGAGTGCTTCGACATCTCGCACACCGCGGGCGAGGCCACCCAGGCCAGCTGCGTGGTGTTTGCCCAGGGCCGCATGCAGGGCAGCGAGTACCGGCGCTACAAAATCGAGGGCGTGACCGGCGGCGACGACTACGCCGCCATGCGCCAGGTGCTGACGCGCCGCTACGGCAAGCTGGCCGAGGCCCTGCGCGCGGCCGAGGGCGGTGACCCGGCGGCGGCGCGGGTGCGCCTGCCCGACGTGGTGCTGATCGACGGCGGCAAGGGCCAGGTCGGGGTGGCGCGCGAGGTGTTCACCGCGCTGGGTCTGGACCTGGCTTGCCTGGTCGGGGTGGAGAAGGGTGAGGGCCGCAAGGTCGGGCTGGAGGAGCTGGTGTTTGCCGACGGCCGCGACAAGGTCTACCTGGGCCGCGACTCGGCGGCGCTGATGCTGGTCGCGCAGATCCGCGACGAGGCGCACCGCTTCGCCATCACTGGCATGCGTGCCCAGCGCGCCAAGGTGCGCACCGGTGGCAGCCGGCTCGAAGACATCGCCGGTGTGGGGCCGCGCAAGCGCGCGCGGCTGCTGCAGCGCTTCGGCGGCCTGCGTGGGGTGGCCGAGGCCAGCGTGGAGGACCTGGCCACGGTGGACGGCATTTCCAAGGCGCTGGCCGAGGAGATCTACCGCGCGCTGCACTGAGGTCCCGGGCCGGGAGGCCACTCACCATGGGCTGGCGGTTCATGGCCGGCCCTGGTGCGCGCGGCGCCGGGTGGTGCCCGCGCCACGGGTCGCGCAGGCGACCGCGCCCAGGCGCTGAAGGCGGCAACAGTCGTGCCACAATGGTTGCATGTTCTTCACCATCCCGACGCTGATGACCTGGACGCGCATCGTCGCGATCCCGCTGATCGTGGGGGTGTTCTACCTGCCGCTGGCCGAGCCCACGCGCAACCTGATCGCCACGGTGATGTTCGTGGTCTTCGCCTTCACCGACTGGCTCGACGGCTACCTGGCGCGCAAGCTCAACCAGACCTCATCGTTCGGCGCCTTCCTGGACCCGGTGGCCGACAAGTTCCTGGTCTGTGCCAGCCTGCTGGTGCTGGTGCACATGAACCGGGCCGACGTGTTCGTGGCCTTGATCATCATCGGCCGCGAGATCGCCATCTCGGCGCTGCGCGAGTGGATGGCGCAGATCGGTGCCTCCAAGAGCGTGGCCGTGCACATGCTGGGCAAGGTCAAGACCACGGTGCA
>CAZKDU010000369.1:0-1991 GCA_964551485.1 uncultured Burkholderiaceae bacterium | reverse complement strand
GACGGGCGGCGGCCGCGGCTCGTTCATCGCATCGAGGCACGAGGACGGGGCGACACCGTCAACAGGCGGCCGGCCGGCCTCAGCCGGTGATCTTCTCCAGGCAATAGCCGAGCCCCCGCACGGTGGCAATGCGCACCGGTCCGTGCTCGATCTTCTTGCGCAGGCGGTGGATGTAGACCTCGATGGCGTTGTTGCTGACCTCGTCGCCCCATTCGCACAGGCGCTCGACCAGCTGGTCCTTGCTGACCAGGCGGCCGGCGCGCTGCAGCAGCACCTCCAGCAGGCCGAGTTCGCGAGCCGAGAGCTCGACCATCTTGCCGTCGATCGAGGCCACGCGGCCGGCCTGGTCGTAGACCAGCGGGCCGTGCTTGATGGTGGAGCTGGCGCCGCCCATGCCGCGGCGCGTGAGCGCGCGCACGCGGGCCTCCAGCTCCTGCAGGCTGAAGGGCTTGGCCATGTAGTCGTCGGCGCCGTAGTCCAGGCCCTTGACGCGTTCTTCCACGCTGTCGGCGGCGGTCAGGATCAGCACCGGCAGCGCCGAGCCGCGGCTGCGCAGGCGCTTGAGCACCTCCAGCCCGTGCAGCTTGGGCAGCCCGAGGTCGAGGATCAGCAGGTCGAACTCGGTGTTGGTCATGAGCGCGGCGTCGGCCTCGGTGCCGCTGGCCACATGATCGACCGCGGCCCCCGAAGCCCGCAAGGTGCGCAGCAGCCCGTCGGCCAGCACCTGGTCGTCTTCGGCGATGAGAATCCGCATGGCTGTCTCCTGTTCTGGGTGTCCCGGTCTGTGTGTGCCGGTATGCGACAAATTTTAGGCCCCATTCGGGCCCTTGCCGGACCGCAACCCGGCAAAGGTGGGCAGGCATGGCATTCAACGGGTTCAACTGGCGTAGGCCTCCAGGCCCAGGGCCACCACGGTGGCCACTTCATTGCCGACGGCGGCGCGGAATTCGGCTTCGGCCTGCTGCACCGCGCGCTCGAAGGCCTGCAGCCAGGCCAGGCCGGTCGGGGTGAAGCAGACGCGGCGCGCGCGCGCATCCAGTGGGTCGGGCTCGCGCGTGACCAGGCCCCAGGCGGCGCACTGGTCGACCAGGGTGCCCATGGCCTGTTTGCTCATGCCGGCGCGCTCGGCCAGCTCGGTCAGGCGCGAACCGCCGCGCGCCAGGTGGCGCGTGATGTGCACATGGGCGGCGCTGACCTGGTTCCGCGCCGCCAGGTTGGACAGGGCCAGTGGCACCTCCACGTCGTGGGCCATCAGGTGCAGCACACGCGCGTCGAAACGCCGCATGGCGTGGCCGAGCAGGTGGCCCAGGTGGGTCTGGCGCCAGTCGTCTGCCGGGCCCGGGAGGGGGACAACGGACATGGGCAAATGGTAAATCAAACTGACTAAAAAACGCTTTCACAGCCAGAGATGCCACCGCTAAACTACTGTTCAAGTATCCAGACTGCGCATAAAGCCAGGTTGTAAGTTCCCCTCAAGTCATTGATCTTCAAGGAGTTTTCATGGACGCACCCGTCAAGGGCCTGGCCCCGAACAGCGAAAAGGCCAAGGCCTTGCAGGCCGCGCTGGCCCAGATCGAGAAGCAATTTGGCAAGGGCACCATCATGCGCCTGGGCGAGGGCGAACAGATCGAGGACATCCAGGTGGTCTCCACCGGCTCGCTGGGGCTGGACATCGCGCTCGGCGTGGGTGGCCTGCCGCGCGGCCGGGTGGTCGAGATCTATGGCCCGGAGTCCTCGGGCAAGACCACGCTGACGCTGCAGGTGATCGCCGAAATGCAGAAACAGGGCGGCCAGTGCGCCTTCATCGACGCCGAGCACGCGCTCGATGTGCAGTACGCGCAGAAGCTTGGGGTGAACCTGCAGGACATGCTGATCTCTCAGCCCGACACCGGTGAGCAGGCGCTGGAGATTGTCGACAGCCTGGTGCGCTCGGGCGCGGTGGACCTGATCGTGGTCGACTCGGTCGCCGCGCTCACGCCCAAGGCCGAAAT
>CAZKDU010000368.1:0-2017 GCA_964551485.1 uncultured Burkholderiaceae bacterium | reverse complement strand
CCAGGCTGCTGATCTTGCTGGTGGCGTGGCGGCGCAGCGCCAGCGGCAGCTCTTCGGGCGGAATGCCGGCGCCGTCGTCTTCCACGGCGATCAGGCGCACACCGCCGGCCACCAGGCGCAGCGTGACCTGGCCGGCGCCGGCGTCGAGCGCGTTGTCGACCAGCTCGCGCACCACCGAGGCCGGGCGCTCGACCACCTCGCCCGCCGCAATCTGGCTGATCAGTTCGTCGGGCAGTTCACGGATGGGGCGGCGCGCGGCCGGGGGCAGAGGGGCGTTCACGCGGGCATTGTAGGCACGGGGGCGCGCAGGGTGTGGCCCGTGCCGGTGCGCGGGTGTGGTCATGCGGCTCGCTCATAATCGCGGCCCAAGGACGACCCCATGGAACTGCTGCCCCAACTGATCGACTTCATCTTGCACATCGACAAACACCTGGAGCTGTTTGTCGCCAACCACGGGGTCTGGGTCTATGCGCTGCTGTTCGCCATTGTGTTCGTGGAGACGGGCGTGGTGGTCATGCCTTTTCTGCCTGGCGACTCGCTGCTGTTCGTGGTGGGCGCGCTCAGCGGCGCGGGGCTGATGCACTTCCCGCTGGCCTGTGTGGTGCTGCTGCTGGCGGCGGTGCTGGGCGACCAGTGCAACTGCGCGATCGGCCGGGCGCTCGGGCCCAGGGTGTTCCAGTGGGAGCAGTCGCGCTGGTTCAACCGCCGTGCCTTCGACCAGGCCCACGCTTTTTACGAGCGTTATGGCGGCATCACCCTGGTGCTGGCGCGCTTCATGCCGTTCGTGCGCACCTTCGCGCCCTTTGTGGCCGGCGTGGCGCAGATGGACCGCGCGCGCTTCACGGCGTACAACCTGGGCGGAGCGCTGCTCTGGGTGCTGGGCGTGGGCGGTGCGGGCTACCTGTTTGGCAACATCCCGTTCGTGCGCATGCACCTGGAAAAAATCATCTGGGCGCTGATCCTGATCCCGGGGCTGTTGGCGCTCTGGGGCGGCTGGCGCGCGCGCCACGCCGCGCCGGCCGGCGGGCCGGGCGCACCGTCCTGAGGGGGCGGGGCTGCCAGCGGGCTGAGGCGGCACGGCGCACCGGCCGCAGCCTGTGCCGCCTGCCACACGGCGCATTTCACGGCGCACCTCATGGCCCACCTCGCTGCGCACTTCACCGAGAGTCGCCTGTCGCGCGCCGCCACCTGGGTAAGGCGGGCAGGCTGAGGCAGAAGCAGCAGCAGGGGGAAGCAGGGGCAGCAGGGGCAGCAAGGGGATAGGGGCTTTGAGCGGCGGCCGGTGCCGCCTGTGCCCGTCGCGGCCGGTCCATGCGCGGCCGTGCCGTGGCCACGTGGCCTCACTCACGCCTCGGTGCTCAGACCGGGCGGTTGCGCGCCAGCGGCGGGTTGCGCGCGAAGTAGCGCTGGATGCCGCGCACCAGCGCGTCGGCCAGCTGCTCCTGGTAGGCGTCGCTGCGCAGCTTGTCTTCTTCTTCGGGGTTGCTGATGAAGGCGGTTTCCACCAGCACGCTGGGGATGTCCGGCGCCTTGAGCACGGCAAAGCCGGCCTGCTCCACGCGCGGCTTGTGCAGGTTGCCAACCTGGCCGATCTCGCCGAGCAGCACGCTGCCAAGCTGCAGGCTGTCCTTGATCTGGGCGGTGGTGCTCATGTCCAGCAGCGCGTGCTGGACCTGGCTGTCCTTGGCCTGCACGTTGAGCCCGCCGATCAGGTCGGCCTTGTTCTCCTTGTCGGCCATCCAGCGCGCGGCGGCGCTGGAGGCGCCGCTCTGGCTCAGCGCGAAGATGCTGGCGCCACGCGCCTCGGGGGTGAAGAAGGCGTCGGCGTGCAGGCTCACGAACAGGTCGGCCTGCACGCGGCGCGCCTTCTGCACACGCACCTGCAGCGGCACGAAGAAGTCGGCGTCGCGCGTGAGGAAGGCGCGCACCGAGAGCTGGCCGGTCCGGCTGGGCAGGGTGAGCTGGTTCAGGCGGTCGCGCAGGCGGTGGGCGATCTGCAGCACCACGTCTTTCTCGC
>CAZKDU010000367.1:0-2028 GCA_964551485.1 uncultured Burkholderiaceae bacterium | reverse complement strand
GCGCAAGGCCGGCATCATCGCTGTCGACCTCGACCCGGGCGACCACCTGATCGGCGCCGCGCTGACCGACGGACAGCACGACGTGATGCTGTTCTCCGACGGCGGCAAGGCGGTGCGCTTCGATGAAGACGACGTGCGCGCGATGGGCCGCCAGGCCCGCGGCGTGCGCGGCATGATGCTCGACGACGGCCAGCGTGTGATCGCAATGCTGGTGGCGGAAGACGAATCGCAGAGCGTGCTCACCGCGACCGAACATGGCTACGGCAAGCGCACGCCGATCGCCGAGTACACGCGCCACGGCCGCGGCACCAAGGGCATGATCGCGATCCAGCAGAGCGAGCGCAACGGCAAGGTCGTCGCCGCCACGCTGGTGCATGCCGACGACGAGATCATGCTGATCACCGACAAGGGCGTGCTGGTGCGCACCCGGGTCAGCGAGATCCGCGAACTCGGCCGCGCCACCCAGGGCGTGACCCTGATCGCGCTGGACGCCGGCGCCCAGCTCAGTGGCCTGCAGCGCATTGTGGAACATGATGCCCAGGCAGCCGAGGCCGATGGCGAACCCCCGGCGGCTGACGCCGAGGACACGGCCTGAGCCGGTCAACCCCGCACGCTCCTTTTTGATAGCACCCAAAGACCGTCCGGCAAGGGCTGGGCGGCTTTTTCATTGAGCCTTTTGCCCATGAACCGCCCCTACAACTTCTCCGCCGGCCCAGCCGTCATGCCCGAGGAGGTGCTGGCCCAGGCCGCCGCCGAGATGCTCGACTGGCACGGCAGCGGCATGGGCGTCATGGAGATGAGCCACCGCGGCAAGGAGTTCATCAGCATCTGCGAACAGGCCGAGGCCGACCTGCGCGAGCTGCTCGCCATCCCGGCCGAATTCCGTGTGCTGTTCATGCAGGGCGGCGGCCTGGGCGAGAACGCCATCGTGCCGCTGAACCTGTCGCGCGGCGAGGCCGCCGACTTCGTGGTCACCGGCAGCTGGAGCCAGAAGTCGCTGCAGGAAGCGCAGCGCTACTGCACGGCGCGCACCGCCGCCAGCAACCAGGCCGACGGCCACACCCGCCTGCCCGCGCCTGCCAGCTGGCAGCTCGGCGCCGGCACACGCTACGTGCACATCTGCAGCAACGAGACCATCTCGGGCGTGGAGTTCCACAGCCTGCCCGACCTGCGCGCCCTGGGCTGTGACGCCCCGCTGGTGGTCGACTTCTCGTCCCAGGTGCTGTCACGCCCGATGGACTGGTCGCGTGTCGGCCTGGCGTTTGGCGGCGCGCAGAAGAACATCGGCCCGGCCGGCGTGACCCTGGTGGTGGTGCACGAGGACCTGCTCGGCCAGGCCCTGCCGATCTGCCCGAGCGCTTTCAATTACCGGACCGTGGCCGATCACCAGTCCATGTACAACACGCCGCCCACCTACGCCATCTACATGGCCGGGCTGACCTTCCAGTGGCTCAAGCGCCAGACCGAAGGCGCGCTGCGCGGCGTGGCCGCCATGGAGCAGCGCAACATCACCAAGGCGGCGCTGCTCTACGACTTCATCGACCGCTCGGCGCTCTACGTCAACCCGGTGGCCGCAGACTGCCGCTCGCGCATGAACATCCCCTTCCTGCTGCGCGACGAGCGCCGCAACGAGGCCTTCCTGGCCGGCGCCCGCGCCGCCGGCCTGCTGCAGCTCAAAGGCCACAAGTCGGTGGGCGGCATGCGCGCCAGCCTCTACAACGCCATGCCGCTGGCCGGCGTGCAGGCGCTGGTGGACTACATGCGCCACTTCGAAACCACCCAGGCCTGAGCCCCTGCCCCGCACCCACCATGGCCCGAACCCTCGCTCAACTCCGCACCCTGATCGACACCCTGGACCGCGACCTGCTGGCTCTGCTGAACCAGCGCGCCCAGCTGGCCCACGAGGTGGGCGAGATCAAGCGCACCGAAGGCTCGCCGGTGTTCCGTCCTGAGCGTGAAACCCAGGTCATCGCCGGCCTGCAGCAGCACAACCCCGGGCCGCTGAAGGCGCCGCACATCGCCACCATC
>CAZKDU010000366.1:0-2042 GCA_964551485.1 uncultured Burkholderiaceae bacterium | reverse complement strand
AGGCCGGCCACGTGTTCGTGGCGCGCCCGCCGCTGTTCCGTGTGGACGTGCCGGCGCGCGGCAAGAAGCCGGCCGCCAAGATGTACGCGCTCGACGAGGGCGAGCTCACCGCCATCCTGGACAAATGCGCCAAGGACGGCGTGGCGCGCGAGAAGTGCCAGATCAGCCGCTTCAAGGGCCTGGGCGAGATGAGCGCCGAGCAGCTCTGGGACACCACCCTCAACCCCGACACCCGGCGCCTGATGCCGGTGCGCCTGGGCGCCCGTGGCTTTGGCCAGACCGAGCAGCTGATCACCCGGCTCATGGGCAAGGGCGAGGCCGCGGCGCGGCGCGAGCTCATGGAACTGCACGGCGACGCCGTCGACGTTGACATCTGACCCGACGGCTTGCCACCCATGCCCTGGACCCTGCGCCGTTTTGGCCTCCAGCCCTTGCTGGCTGGACTCGGGTTGCTATGCTTTTTGCAGCAACCCTGCCACGCTGACGTCTGGGGCTACATCGACGCGCGGGGTGTGGCGCACTTCGCGTCCGAGCCGCTGGACGCACGCTACGCGCTGTTCTTCCGCCAGGGCAGCCCGCAGGACCCGCGCACGCGCCATGAGCGGCGCGAGGCGCACGACGCCACCCCACGTGCCGTGGCCGCGCCGACCACGCCGCCGGGCCTGCTGGCCTTCTTCGAGATCTCCACCGGCTACAAGTCGGTGCGGCCGCTGCTGCGCGAGGTTGCGGCCAGCCAGGCGCTGGACCACGCGCTGCTGCAGGCGCTGATCCTGACCGAGTCGGGGTTCGACGCCAAGGCCGTGTCGCCGCGCGGCGCCGTGGGCCTGATGCAAGTGCTGCCCACCACCGCCCAGGGCCTGGGCGTGCTGCCCGAAGGCCCGCAAACGGTGGAGAAAAAGCTCACCGACCCCGGCATCAACCTGCGCACCGGCGCACGCCACCTGCGCCACCTGATGAACCTCTACCCGGGCCGGCTCGACCTGGCCCTGGCCGCCTACAACGCCGGCGAGGGCGCGGTGGCGCGCGCCGGCCACCAGGTGCCGCCGATCCGCGAGACGCAGGACTACGTGAACACCGTGCTGCAGCTCTACCAGCTGCTGCAGCCGCCGGCCCCGCTGGCACCCCGGTCCCCCGCGCTGCTGGCGCAGGGCCCGCTGCCCGGTGCGGCCACGGGCCCGCGCGGCCTGCCGACGGCGGCCCGCCCGCTGCCGCCTTTCCCGACCCACGACTGACCCTTCCCCTTCGACTGTATGGACCCCCACAACCCCCTGGCCTTCGCCGAGCCCGAGGCCGACGAGAGCCTGGCCAGCTATGCCCAGCGCGCCTACCTGGAGTACGCGCTCAGCGTGGTCAAGGGCCGCGCCCTGCCCGATGTCTGCGACGGCCAGAAGCCGGTGCAGCGCCGCATCCTCTACAGCATGGCCCGCATGGGCCTGGGCTTCGGCGGCACCAACGGCAACAGCGGCGCCAAGCCGGTCAAGAGCGCGCGGGTGGTCGGCGACGTGCTGGGCCGCTTCCACCCGCACGGCGACCAGGCTGCCTACGACGCCCTGGTGCGCATGGCGCAGGACTTCAGCCAGCGCTACCCGCTGATCGACGGCCAGGGCAACTTCGGCAGCCGCGACGGCGACGGCGCCGCCGCCATGCGCTACACCGAGGCGCGGCTGGCGCGCATCACCAGCCTGCTGCTCGACGAGATCGACCAGGGCACAGTGGACTTCGTGCCCAACTACGACGGCTCCACCGAGGAGCCGCGCCAGCTGCCCGCGCGCCTGCCGTTCGGCCTGCTCAACGGCGCCAGCGGCATTGCCGTGGGCCTGGCCACCGAGGTGCCCAGCCACAACCTGCGCGAGGTGGCCGACGCCTGCGAGGCCCTGAGCACGCAGCGCGAGCTGCCCGAGGCCGAGCTGCTGGCCCTGCTGCCCGGGCCCGACTACCCGGGCGGTGGCCAGATCATCAGCCCGGCCACCGACATTGCCGAGGCCTACCGCAGCGGGCGGGGCTCGCTCAAGGTGCGCGCGCGCTGGAAGATCGAAGACCTG
>CAZKDU010000365.1:0-2043 GCA_964551485.1 uncultured Burkholderiaceae bacterium | reverse complement strand
GAAACTGGCCGACATGCAGACCGAGATCACGCTGGGCCTGCAGGGCTGCCTGCGCGTGGGCCGGCTGATGGACGAGGGCCAGGCCCAGCCCGAGATGGTGAGCCTGATCAAGCGCAACAGCTGCGGCAAGGCGCTGGACATTGCGCGCATGGCGCGCGACATGCACGGCGGCAACGGCATCCACGACGAGTTCCACGTGATCCGCCACATGATCAACCTGGAGACCGTCAACACCTACGAGGGCACACACGACGTGCACGCCCTGATCCTGGGCCGGGCGCAGACCGGGCTGCAGGCGTTCTGCTGAGCGCGGGCCACCCCACCCGCGCCCGGCCTCCGTCCCTGCACCCGCATGGCCACCCCCCCCGCCTCTGCCCCCGCCGCCACCCCTGCCCTGGGCCAAGCCCGGCGGCTCGGCCTCGGCCTGGTGTGCCTGTGGTTCCTGGCCGGTGGCCTGGGCCACTTCGTGCTGACCGACTTCTTCGTGCGCATCACCCCGCCCTGGGTGCCCTGGCCACGCGCGGTGGTGCTAGCCAGCGGGGCCGTGGAGCTGCTGCTCGCCGCCGCCCTGCTGTGGCCGCGCTGGCGCCGCCGGGCCGGCCTGGCGCTGATGCTGCTCACCGTGGCCGTGACACCGGCCAACCTGCACATGTGGCTGCACCCGGCACAGTTCCCGGAATTCCCCGAGCCACTGCTGGCGCTGCGCCTGGGGGTGCAGGTGCTGTTCCTCGGCTGCATCTGGTGGAGCACCCAGGCACCGGTGGCACCCACGCCCCAGCCGGCGCAAGGCCGCGCGGGCGGCTGAAGGCGCCCACGCCCACGCTCTGATCTCTGATCTCTGATCTCTGACCTCCTGACTCCTGACTCCTGACTCTGAGCCATTTTGGCCTCCAGCCCTTGCCAGATGGACATTGTTTGCTCCTCTTTTGGTAGCAACGGGGCGTTCATGGCCCCGTTGCCGGCGGCCGAGCCAGGCCCTGCGCCTCGCCACGATATATCCTGCCGGACACAACAGCTGGAGCACCCCATGGCCACCACCTCCACCCCCCTCCTTGCCCTGGGCCCCAGCCTGCCGCGCCGCCGCCTGCTGGCGCTCGGCGGCAGCGCCCTGGTGGCCCAGGCCAGCGCCCTGCACGTGGCCGAGGCCGGCCCCGACGCCCCGGCGCCGCAGGTGGTGCGCATCGCCAGCGTGGCCACCGACGTGGACGGCGGCCTGCTGCCGGCCCTGCTGGCAGGCTTCGAGGTCGAGACCGGGCTGCGCACCCGCCTGCAGCACGGCAACGACCCCTACGGCGCGGCCACGCGCGGCGAGGCCGACCTGGTGATCTCGCACTACGGCCACCACGACACCGAGCGCTTCGTCACCACGGGCCTGGGCCTGTGGCCGCGCACCGTGTTCAGCAACCAGTCGGTGCTGATCGGCCCGCCAGCCGACCCGGCCCGCGTGCGTGGCCTGGGCAGCCTGGTGGAGGCGTTCCGCCGCATCGCCGCCAGCGGCAGCCCCTACGTGGTGAACCACAGCGCCGGCGTGCGCTACCTGACCCAGGTCCTCTGGCACGCCAGCGACCGCCCGCCGCTGGGCCCGTGGTACCTCGACGAGGGCGAGACCCGCGGCAACGCCCTGGCCCGCGCCGCCAGCCAGGGCGCCTACCTGCTCTGGGGCCTGACCCCGTTCCTGCGCGAGCAGCAGGCGCGCGCCACCCCGCACGCGCTGGCGCCGCTGCTGACCGCCGACCCGCTGCTGCAGCGTGTCATGGTGGCGGTGCCGGTCAACCCGGCCCGGCTGCCCGGCGTCAACGCCGCCGGCGCCCAGCGGCTGCTGGCCCACCTGCTGTCCCCGGCCGTGCAGGCCCGCATCCTGACCACGCCCTACCGCGGCGCCGAGCAGGCCCTGTGGGCCCCGGTCGGCCGCCACAACGCCGGCCCCGCGCTGCCCGGCTGAGCCGCCGCACCACCTTCACCACCGTCGCCACCTTCACCACCTTCTCCACCTTCACCGCCTTCACCACCGTCAGCGCGGGGGGGGGGGGGGGGGGGGGGGGG
>CAZKDU010000364.1:0-2051 GCA_964551485.1 uncultured Burkholderiaceae bacterium | reverse complement strand
CCGAACCCGACAGCCCGGTGATCACCACCAGCTGGTTGCGCGGGATGTCCAGGTCGATGTTCTTCAGGTTGTGGGTGCGCGCCCCGCGCACGCTGATGCGCTGCTGCTGCAGCACGCCGGCCAGGTAGCGGCCGTCGCCCGCGCCGGTGTCGGTGGGGGGCAGGGGGGTGTTGGCGTTCAAGGTCGGGCCCAGGGTCGAGTCAGCCGGGGAAAACCCACCATGATAGTGAGGCCCGGGCCGGGTGCGCCAGGGCCGGGGCGGCGATCGGGGACAATCCGGGGTTTTGTTGCCGTTTTCCCGCCGTGGGCGGTGTCCACCGTGTCCGACTCTCCCGTTGCCTCCCCTGCCGCCAGCGCCATGACCGCGCTGGAGCGGCGCGCCAGCGCCTCGCTGGCCTCGATCTTTGCCCTGCGCATGCTCGGCCTGTTCCTGGTGCTGCCGGTGTTCGCCCTGGAGGCGGCACGCTACCCGGGCGGCGACGACCCGGCCCTGATTGGGCTGGCCATGGGCATCTACGGCCTGACCCAGGGCCTGCTGCAGATCCCGTTCGGCCTGGCGTCGGACCGGCTCGGGCGCAAGCGCGTGATCGTCTTCGGCCTGCTGGTGTTCGCGGCCGGCAGCTTTGTGGCCGCCGCCGCCGGCAGCCTGGTCTGGCTGATCATCGGGCGCTCGCTGCAGGGTGCGGGAGCCATCTCGGCCGCCGTGACCGCGCTGCTGGCCGACCAGACCCGCGACGAGGTGCGCACCAAGGCCATGGCCCTGGTCGGCGCCAGCATCGGCCTGATGTTCGCGCTCTCGCTGGCGCTGGCGCCGCTGCTGGCGGCCTGGGTCGGCCTGTCCGGCCTGTTCACGCTGACCGGCTGCATGGCCCTGGCCGGCATCGCCGTGGTGCTGTGGCGCGTGCCGCCCGAGCCCGCCGTGCACAAGGACCAGCCGCGTGGCCGCCTGGCCGACGTGCTGACCCATGCCGGCCTGCTGCGACTGGACTTCGGGGTGTTCGTGCTGCACGCGGTGCAGCTCGCCATGTGGGTGGTGGTGCCGGCGCTGCTGGTGCAGGCCGGCCTGCCCAAGGCCCAGCACTGGCACGTGTACCTGCCGGCCGTGCTGGCCTCGTTCGTGCTGATGGGCGCCACCCTGTTCCCCATGGAGCGGCGCGGCCGCCTGCGCGAGGTGTTCTTGGCCGCCATCGCCCTGGTGGCGCTGGTGCAGCTCGGCCTGCTCTGGCTCAGCCTGGGCGCGCCCGGCTCGGCGCCTTCGCTGTGGGCGCTGGGCGGGCTGCTGTTCGTGTTCTTCTGCGGCTTCAACGTGCTGGAGGCGAGCCAGCCCAGCCTGGCCTCGCGCATTGCGCCGCCGCAGTCGCGCGGCGCCGCGCTCGGCGTCTACAACACCCTGCAGTCGCTCGGCTTCTTCGTGGGCGGCGCCGCCGGCGGCGCTCTGGCCAAGCACCTGGGAGCGACCGGTCTGTTCGCCATCTGCGCCGTGGCCATGGGCGCCTGGCTGCTGGTGGCCTGGCCCATGACCGCCCCCGGCCGTCAGGCCGCCGCAGCCCCCCGCGGCAGCGGCCCCGAGGCCGCATAATTCCCGGATTCACGCATCGAGGACACCCATGGCATCCGTCAACAAAGTCATTCTGGTCGGCAACTGCGGCCGCGACCCCGAAATCCGCTACCTGCCCTCGGGCCAGGCCGTGGCCAACGTCAGCGTGGCCACCTCCAGCCGGCGCAAGGACCGCACCAGCGGCGAAATGGTCGAAGACACCCAGTGGCACCGCGTGACCTTCTACGACCGCCTGGCAGAGATCGCCGGCGAGTACGTGAAGAAGGGCCGCCCGATCTATGTCGAAGGCCGGCTGAAGTACGGCTCGTACGTGGACAAGACCTCGGGCGTGGAAAAGAGCACCGTGGACATCATCGCCACCGAGCTGCAACTGCTCGGCGGCCGCGAAGGCATGGGCGGCCCCTCGGGCGGCGGTGCCGACGACGGTGGCTACGAGGCCGCGCCGCGCCGCGCCGCGCCGGCCCCACGCGCCGCCGCGCGCCCGGCGCCGCCC
>CAZKDU010000363.1:0-2057 GCA_964551485.1 uncultured Burkholderiaceae bacterium | reverse complement strand
CATGAACTCAAACGGCAGGTCCTGGCGACGCACCTCGTCTTCCTGGGCCACGGCGGCGCCGGCCAGCGCCTGCGCCATGTAGCGGCGCGGGTCGCGGAACCGCACCTGGCGCACCACGCGGTGGGCAAAGCTGAGCTTGCTGTGGGCCCCCGCGCCGATGCCCAGGTAGTCGCCGAACTGCCAGTAGTTGAGGTTGTGCCAGCAGGCGTGGCCGGGGCGTGCGTAGGCCGAGACCTCGTAGCGCGCCAGGCCGGCGACGCCGGTGCGCTCGGTGATGCGGTCGAGCATGGCGTAGGCCAGGTCGTCCTCGGGCACGACGGGCGGGAACTTGGCGAAGTAGGTGTTGGGCTCGATGGTCAGGTGATAGACCGACAGGTGCGGCGGTGCCAGCGCCAGCGCGGTGCCCAGGTCGGTGTCGAGTTGGGCCAGGTCCTGGCCGGGCAGCGCGTACATCAGGTCGAGGTTGAAGGTGTCGAAGGCCTGGGCGGCCTCCTCCACCGCGGCGATGGCCTGGGCCCGGTCGTGCACCCGGCCCAGGGCGCGCAGGTGGCCGTCATGAAAGCTCTGCACCCCCACCGACAGGCGCGTGACGCCGGCCTGGCGGAAGGCCCGGAACCGGTCCCGCTCGAAGGTGCCGGGGTTGGCCTCGAGCGTGACCTCGCAGTCGGGCGCCAGGCGCAGGCGCGCGCGCAGCTCGCCGAGCAGGCGGTCGATGGCCTCGGGCGAGAACAGGCTGGGTGTGCCGCCGCCCACGAACACGCTGTGCACGCTGCGGCCCCAGACCAGGGGCAGCGCGGCCTCGAGGTCGGCACGCAGGGCGTCCAGGTAGGCCTGCTCGGGCAGGCCACCGGCCTCGGCCTCGTGCGAGTTGAAGTCGCAGTACGGGCACTTCTTCAGGCACCAGGGCAGGTGCACGTAGAGCGACAGGGGCGGCGGCGCCCCGAGCTGGAGCGTGCCGGGGCGCATGAGCTGCTGCAGGTCGGCGGGCATGGGGTGGGTGCTCAAGCCGCAGGCGCGGCGGGCAGCCAGCGCTCGCGCATCAGGCGCAGCATCTCGCGCGCGGCCTGGCCGCGGTGGCTGTGGGCGTTCTTCACCTCGGTGGGCAGCTCGGCGAAGGTGTGACCCAGCGCCGGGATGTACATGACAGGGTCGAAACCGAAGCCGTTGGCGCCGCGCGGCGCCTCGGTGATCTCACCGGGCGCACGGCCCACGGCGATCAGCGGCTCCGGGTCCTGCGGGCTGCGCACCGCCACCAGGGTGCTGACCAGGGCAGCACGGCGGTTGGGCTGGCCCTGCAGTTGCTCGAGCAGGGCACGCACGTTGTGGTCGTCTCCCTTGGGGTAGCCGAAGCGCGTGGCGTAGTAGGCCGTGTCCACACCGGGCTGGCCGCCAAAGGCATCGACACACAGGCCAGCGTCGTCGGCCAGGGCCGGCAGGCCGCCGTGGAAGGCGGCGTGGCGCGCCTTGGCCAGCGCGTTCTCGACAAAGGTGCAGTGCGGCTCTGCCGCCTCGGGAATGCCCAGGTCACCCTGGCGCAGCAGGGCCACGCCCAGGGGTTCGAACATGGCCTGCAGCTCGGCCAGCTTGCCCGGGTTGTTGGACGCCAGGATGATTTTCATGTCAAGCCAAATCGGGCTCCAGCCCTTGTCAGATCTTGTTCCTCTGCTCTCATTTCGAGAGCGCTTCGGCCTGCAGGCGGACCAGTTCGGTGATGCCCTGCTCAGCCAGGGCGAGCAGGCGGTCCATCTCCTGGCGCGTGAAGGCCACGCCCTCGGCTGTGCCCTGCACCTCGACGTAGTGGCCGGCGCCGGTCATGACCACGTTCATGTCGGTGTCGCAGGCCGAGTCTTCGGTGTACTCCAGGTCCAGCAGTGGCGTGCCCTGCACGATGCCTACCGAGATCGCCGCCACCGGCTGGGTGATGGGCGAGGCGCTGAGCTTGCCGCTGGCCAACAGGTGGTTGACCGCGTCCTGCGCGGCGACGAAGGCACCGGTGATGCTGGCGGTGCGGGTGCCGCCGTCGGCCTGGATCACGTCGCAGTCGAGCGCGATCGTGC
>CAZKDU010000362.1:0-2059 GCA_964551485.1 uncultured Burkholderiaceae bacterium | reverse complement strand
ACTTGGCCTTGCCCACGGCGGGGCTGGTTTCGTGCCACACCTTGTGCGAGAAGTGCGTGTCGGTGGTGACGATGTAGACCTCGGTGCCGGTCTTCTGGAACTCGGCATAGTTCTCGGCCGCGTCTTCGATCTCGGTCGGGCAGTTGAAGGTGAAGGCAGCGGGCATGAAAATCAGCACGGACCAATGGCCCTTGAGCGTCTGGTCGGTCACCTCAACGAACTTGCCATTGTGGAAGGCCTGGGCCTTGAACGGCTGGACTTGGGTGTTGATCAAAGACATGCGTTTCTCTCTTTAGATGGGTGGGTTGAACAGGCTGCGGTCACGGGGAACACAGGACCTGAATCTTAGGGTGAAGGCGAGTGGATTCTGCGCAATTGATCCAATTTTCTTCATAGTCAATTTCAATGTTCCAACCCGGCAGGACTGAACCCGCAGGCCTGCAGGCGGATGCCCGCCTGCCTAGAATGGCCAGCCGGACGGGGGGCTGGCATGGGCCGGTCGCCAAACCCGGGCCTGGAGGTGACATGACGCAACCGATGAACGTGGCCGTGATGGGGGCGGGGGCCGTGGGGGCCTTTTTCGGGGGCATGCTGGCGCGCGCCGGCCACCGCGTGGTGCTGATCGGCCGGCGCACACACGTGGACGCCATCCGCCAGCACGGCCTGCGCCTGCAGGCGCAGGCGTTCGACGAGCGCCTGGCCCTGGCCGCCGACACCGAACCCGGTGCGGCGCAGGGGGCCGACCTGGTGCTGTTCTGCGTCAAGTCGCCCGACACCGAGGCGGCGGGCGCCCAGCTGCGCCCGCACCTGGCCCCAGGCACCCTGGTGCTGACCCTGCAGAACGGCGTGGACAACGCCGAGCGCCTGCGCCCCGTGCTGCCCGGGCAGGCCGTGGCCGCCGCCGTGGTCTACGTGGCCACCGAGATGGCCGGCCCCGGCCACGTGCGCCACCATGGCCGCGGCGAGCTGGTCATCGAGCCCGGCCCGCGCAGCGAGGCGGCGGCGCAGGCGCTGCGCGCGGCCGGCGTGCCGACCGAGGTCTCGGCCAACGTGCGTGGTGCGCTCTGGGCCAAGCTGGTCATCAACTGCGCCTACAACGCGCTCTCGGCCCTGAGCCAGCGGCCCTATGGCTGGCTGGCGGGCCGGCCCGGGGTGGCCGAGGTCATGGCCGACGTGCTGGCCGAGTGCCGTGCCGTGGCCGCGGCCGAGGGCGTGGCCCTGCCGCCCGACCTGGACGCCGCGGTGCGCCGCATCGCCGAGACCATGCCGGGCCAGTGCTCGTCCACCGCGCAGGACCTGGCGCGTGGCAAGCCCAGCGAGATCGACCACCTGAACGGCCATGTGCTGCGGCGCGGCCGGGCCCTGGGCGTGCCGACCCCGGCCAACCAGGTGCTGCACACCCTTGTGAAGCTGGCCGAAGCCGCCCGCGCCCCGTGACGCTTGCGTTCCGCCACGGGGCGTGCTGGCCTGTGGACGGTGTGTGGTGCGGCCACGGCCCCTGCGTGCCGGGCTCGCCCGGCCCCTGACAGGCTGCAGCGCCGGCGCAAATGCGGTATCGTCGTGGCCCTCATGCGTGATGCCAGCCAACCCACTGACCCGCTGCCCGGGGCCCACCCCGGCCCTGCCAGTGACGACACCATCCTGTGCATCGACGGTGTGTCCAAGCGCTACGCCAACGGCTTCACGGCGCTTCAGCAGGTGGACCTGCACATCCGCCGCGGCGAGCTGTTCGCCCTGCTCGGCCCCAACGGCGCAGGCAAGACCACCCTCATCAGCATCGTCTGCGGCATCGTCACCGCGAGCCAGGGCCGCGTGACCGTGGACGGCCATGACAACGTGGCCGACTACCGCGCCGCCCGCGCGCTGATCGGCCTGGTGCCGCAGGAGCTGACCACCGACGCCTTCGAGACGGTGTGGAGCACCGTGAGCTTCAGCCGCGGCCTGTTCGGCAAGCCGCCTGACCCGGCCCACATCGAGCGCGTGCTGCGCGACCTGTCGCTCTGGGACAAACGCGACCACCAGATCCGCCAGCTCTCCGGGGGCATGAAGCGGCGCGTGC
>CAZKDU010000361.1:0-2081 GCA_964551485.1 uncultured Burkholderiaceae bacterium | reverse complement strand
TCGTCACGCTCGAAGTCGGACGGGTGCTTTGCTTCGGATAGCGGAGGAGGATGCGCTACGCGGCATCGGATGATCGGCCAAGGGTGGTGACGTGGAGGCCTTCGCGGAAGCACTCCAGCTATTCGGATTTTGGACCTTGCATTAATCTCGCGACAGGCAGATTACCGCAGACGCGTGCTGGACAGCCTGGACGAGTTGGTTGGAAATCGCGCCACACGCGGTTTCAATGCGAGTGCCGCTGGTTTCGGTCAAGGAAGCCCACTGAACTGATGTTTCGCTCAGACCGCGCAGCCGCAGCCCAGTTCCCACAAGCGTCCGTCAGCACCGAAAACCGGGGTGTGGCTATGGGCAGGCGGAGGCGCGTTGTCATAGCCTCCGTAACGGCCCACCGGCGACCAATCGGGACTGACCGGCGGCAAGGCCGGGTTCAGACCTGAAAACTCACCTGCCGCATAGGTGACCTTACCGTCGCAGACCGTGAGCACGGACTCGATCTGGCGGATTTCATCTTCCACGCACGTCAGGAAGTCATGGCTCAACACGGCCAGATCGGCGAATTGCCCTTCGGCCAGCGTACCCTTTTTGTCAGCCTCGCCGCTAAACCACGCGCTCCCGTGGGTGTAGAGGCGCAGTGCGTCCTCCCGTGACAGGAGATTGGCGGCGGCAGTTATGGGTGTTCCGCCAACCGTTTTACCGGTGACCAGCCAATGGAGGCACGTCCAAGGATGGTAGCTGGCCACACGGGTGCCATCCGTGCCCGCGCCCACGGGCAGACCCGCCGCCAGCATCTTTTTAATCGGTGGGCAGGCCAGTGCCGCGTCACGACCGAAGCGACGGATGAAATACTCGCCCTGATAGGCCATGCGATGCTGGATGGCGATCCCACCGCCCAGCGCACGGGTTCGCTCGATGCTGCGTTCCGAGATGGTTTCGGCGTGGTCGAAGAACCAGCGCAGGCCGTTGAAGGGAATGTCGCGGTTAACGCGCTCGAACACCGCAAGGAAACGCTCAATCGTTTCGTCATACGTCGCGTGGATGCGGAAAGGCCAGCGGGCGCTGGCCAAAGCGCGAACAACTGCTTCGAGTTCGGATTCCATAACCGGGCGGAGGTCAGGCCGGGGCTGAAGGAAGTTCTCGAAGTCAGCGGCGCTCCAGACCAGATTCTCACCCGCACCGGCCACCCGAAGCATGTCATCGCCTTCGCCCGGCTTGGTCATCCCAATCCAGCGCGTGTAGTCGGCGAGTTCGCTGCCCGCTTTCTGCGCAAACAGACTGTAGGCGATGCGTACAGTGAGTTGGCCGTCCTGTGCCAAGCGTCGGATGACCCCGTAGTCTTCTGGAAAGCTCTGCCAGCCGCCACCGGCGTCGCTGACGCTGGTCACGCCGAAGCGGTTCATCTCCCGCAGGAAATGGCGTGAGGAATTTAGCTGGTCATCGAAGGAGAGCTTGGGCGCACGGCCAATGGTCGAGTAGAGGATGAAGGCGTTCGGCTCGGCAATGAGCAGGCCGGTGGGTTCTCCACTGGCGTCGCGGGCGATCAAGCCACCGGGCGGATTGGGTGTGTTGCTGTTCATGCCGAGTGCCCGGATGGCAGCACGGTTCAGCAGGGCGCAGTCATACAGGTGCAGAACGATGACGGGTGTCTCCGGTGCCGCCTGGTTGAGTTCTTCCAAGGTCGGCATTCGCTTTTCGACGAACTGCCACTCGTTCCAGCCGCCGATGACGCGCACCCAGTGGGGCGGTGGGGTACGCTGCGCTTGCTCCTTGAGTCTCCGCAGGGCGTCGGCCAACGAGGGCACGCCATCCCAGCGCAGTTCGAGGTTGTAATAGAGGCCCGCCCGGATGACGTGCAGGTGAGAGTCGTTCAGGCCGGGAATCATTCGACGACCCTTCAGGTCGATAACCTTCGTATCTGCGCTGCGCTGGTACGTCTCGGCATCGTCGACCCCGATGATGCGACTTCCTTTGATCGCGAGGTTCTTGGCTTCGGGGTGCTTGGGGTCGAGTGTTGTGATCTTGCCGTTGTGCAGGATCAGGTCAGGAGCAGCATTGGTATTCATGGTGAATGATTTTTGTCTTCG
>CAZKDU010000360.1:0-2090 GCA_964551485.1 uncultured Burkholderiaceae bacterium | reverse complement strand
CGGCCCGCGCGACGTGTTCCCCGAGACCTTCGGCCCTTTCCTGCTCGGCCACCCGGCGGTGCGCGAGGTGTTCATGAAGCACCACGCCGACCTGCTCGACGTGGAGTTCTGGCAGGCGCACAAGGAGCGCATCCAGGCCGGTCACGTGCACGACGTCTTCCCCTACGAGCGCGACAAGCGCTTCGCCGTGCAGCGCCAGCGCGCAGCCCAGGCGGCTGCCGTCCTGGCGGCGGCCACTGCCGACGCCGGGGCCGGCCCGGCCGGTGTCCCCAGCATCACACCGGCCTGACGCTGCCTTTGTCGAGGCCCCGGCCCGGCGACTCGCGAGCCGGACCGGGGGCCGCCGACCGCCCCGCCGCCTGTCGGTGTGCAACCCCGCGTCCATGTGCGCGCCATGATTGACGTTTACGTAAACGTCAAATAAACTGCCGGGCTGCTTGAAACCCATCTGCACCTAGGAGATTTCCCCATGTCCGACCCCATCGTCATCGTCAGCGCCGCCCGCACTCCCATGGGGGGCTTCCAGGGCGACTTTGCCAGTCTGGCCGCGCACGACCTGGGCGGCGTGGCCATTGCCGCGGCGGTGCAGCGTGCCGGCATTGCCCCGGAGTTGGTGACCGAGGTGCTGTTCGGCAACTGCCTGATGGCCGGCCAGGGCCAGGCGCCGGCGCGCCAGGCCGCGTTCAAGGGCGGCCTGCCCAAGAGCGCGGGCGCGGTCACGCTCAGCAAGATGTGCGGCTCGGGCATGCGCGCGGCCATGTTCGCGCACGACATGCTGGCCGCCGGCAGCCACGAGGTGCTGGTGGCCGGCGGCATGGAGAGCATGACCAACGCGCCCTTCCTGCTGCCCAAGGGCCGCAGCGGCATCCGCATCGGCCACGACCGCATCTTCGACCACATGATGCTTGACGGCCTGGAAGACGCCTACCAGGCCGGCCGCTCCATGGGCACCTTTGGCGAGGATTGCGCTGCCAAGTACCGGTTCACGCGCGAGCAGCAGGACGCCTTTGCCATGGCCAGCGTGCAGCGCGCCCAGGCCGCCACCGCGTCCGGCGCCTTTGCCGCCGAGATCGCGCCGGTGACGGTCAAGGGCCGTGCCGGTGAAACGGTGATTTCCATTGACGAGGGCCCGGGCAAGATCAAGCTCGACAAGATCCCCACGCTCAAGCCCGCCTTCAAGAAGGACGGCACCATCACCGCCGCCAGCAGCTCGTCCATCAACGACGGCGCCGCCGCCCTGGTGATGATGAAGGCCTCCACCGCGCAGAAGCTGGGCTGCCAGCCGCTGGCGCGCATCGCCAGTCACGCCACCCACGCGCAGGAGCCCGAATGGTTTTCCACCGCGCCCGTGGGTGCCACCCAGCAGGCCCTGGCCAAGGCCGGCTGGTCGGTCAAGGACGTGGACCTGTGGGAGGTCAACGAGGCCTTCGCCGTGGTGCCCATGGCGCTCATGACCGAGCTGGGTGTGGGCCACGAGATCGTCAACGTGCACGGCGGCGCCTGCGCGCTGGGCCACCCCATCGGCGCCAGCGGCGCGCGCATCATGGTCACGCTGATCCACGCGCTGAAAGCCCGTGGCCTCAAGCGCGGCCTGGCCACGCTGTGCATCGGCGGTGGCGAAGGCACCGCCGTGGCGCTTGAGTTGCTCTGAAATTCATAGCAAATTCATCAGCAACGACAAGGGCTGGAGGCCGATTTGATCCTCAATGACGAGCAAGCCATGGTGCGCGACGCGGTGCGCGCCTTTGCCCAGGAGCAGCTGTGGCCGAACGCCGCGCGCTGGGACCGGGAGCACCATTTCCCGCGCGAGGCGCACCAGGGCCTGGCGGCCCTCGGCGCCTACGGCATCTGCGTGCCCGAGGCCTATGGCGGCGCCGGCCTCGACTACCTGACCCTGGCCGTGGTGCTGGAGGAGATCGCCGCCGGCGACGGGGGAACCAGCACCGCCATCAGCGTGACCAACTGCCCGGTCAACGCCATCCTCATGCGCTACGGCAGCGAGGCGCAGAAGCGGCAGTGGCTGACCCGGCTGGCGCAGGGCGAACTGCTTGGCGCCTTCTGCCTGACCGAGCCCCCCGTGGGCAGCGACG
>CAZKDU010000359.1:0-2101 GCA_964551485.1 uncultured Burkholderiaceae bacterium | reverse complement strand
GCAGCAGGTGGTGTAACTGGAAGACGAAGCCCATCTGGGTGTTGCGCAGCCGGCCCTGCTCGGACGGGCTGAGCGCGGCCAGGTCCTGCCCGGCCAGCCGCACGCGGCCGCTGCTGGGCGCGTCCAGCCCGCCGAGCAGGTGCAGCAGCGTGCTCTTGCCCGAGCCCGAGGCCCCGACGATGGCCAGCGTCTCGCCAGGCTGCACGTGCAGGTCCACGCCGTGCAGCACGGTGACGTCAAGCCGGCCCTCGTGGAAACGCTTGGTCAGGCCCTGGGCCTCGAGCACGGCGCCCGCGGCGAGGGACACCGACCCGTCACCGGGCCGCCCCGAGGCCGGGCCAGCCTCGCCGGGAGGCAGCGAGAACACGCCTGCGCCGAGCGTGGGGGCCGTCATCTTCGGATCACTCATAGCGCAGGGCCTCGGCCGGGTTGACGCGGCTGGCACGCCAGCTCGGGTAGAGCGTGGCGACGAACGCCAGCACCAGGGAGATCAGGGCGATCGGCACGATGTCGCCGGACTGCGGGTCGCTCGGCATGCGGCTGATCCGGTAGCTGTCGCGCCGCAGAAAGTTGGCGTGCAGGGCGCGCTCGATGGCCGGCACGATCACGTCGATGTGAAAGGCGATGCCCAGCCCCAGGGCCAGGCCGGCCAGGGTGCCGATCACGCCCACCAGTGCGCCCTGCACCACGAAGATGCCCATGATGCTGCGCGGGCTCGCGCCCAGGGTGCGCAGGATGGCGATGTCGGCGCGCTTGTCGGTCACGGTCATGACCAGGGTGCTGACCAGGTTGAAAGCGGCCACCGCCACGATCAGCGTGAGGATGATGAACATCATGCGCTTTTCCAGCTGCACGGCGGCGAACCAGGTGCGGTTCTGCTGGGTCCAGTCGCGCACCACCAGGCCACGGCCCTCGCTGCGCGTGAGGCGGGCGTCCAGCTCGCGCGCCACCTCGCGCGCCTGCTGCAGGTCGTCGAGCTTGAGGCGGATGCCGGTCGGCCCGTCGAGGCGGAACAGGCGCGCCGCGTCGTCCTGGTGCATCAGCACCAGGGTGGCGTCGTACTCGTAGTGGCCGGAGTCGAAGGTGCCGACCACGGTCATCTGCTTGAGGCGCGGCACCACCCCGGCCGGCGTGACCTGGCCGCTGGGTGCGATCAGCGTCAGGCGGTCGCCCGGGCGCACCCCCAGCGCGCGCGCCAGCTCGCCGCCCAGCACCAGGCCGAAGCCGCCGGGCACCAGCTCGGCCAGCGCGGTGCGCTGGAGCACCACGGCCAGGTCGGTCACCTGCGGCTCCAGCGCCGGGTCGATGCCACGCACGATGGCGCCCTTCATGTCCTCCCCGCGCGCCAGCAGCGCCTGCGAGGCGATGAAGGGTGCGGCCCCGCGCACCTGCGGCTGCTGGCGCGCCTCGGCCAGGGTGCGCGCCAGGTCGGGCAGCGCGCCGCCGTCGGCCGAGAAGATCTCGATGTGCGAGACCACGCCCAGCATGCGGTCGCGCACCTCCTTCTGAAAGCCGTTCATCACCGACAGCACGATGATCAGGGCCGCCACGCCCAGCGCAATGCCCAGCATGGACACGCCCGAGATGAAGGAAATGAAGCCGTTGCGCCGCGTAGCGCGGCCCGCGCGGGTATAGCGCCAGCCCAGGGCGAGTTCGTAGGGAATCTGCATGGAATGGTGGTTGTCAGGTGGCCGGATTGTTACATCCCGGACAATAGCGCCCATGTCGGACAGCACCCACTTGTTGATTCCCTTTGCAGCCTGCGGTTCCGAAGGCTGCCGCGAAGCGTTGCGCGCGCTGGCCCTGCCCCACCTGGAAAAGCTGCTGGCACGCCTGACGGCCACCCGGACCGATACCGGCGCCGAAGACGCACTGAGCCCGCCGCACGAGCGCGCGCTGGCCCGTGCCTATGGCCTCGGCGCGCCTGACGGCTGCCTGCCCTGGGCGGCCTGGCAGGCCCGCGAATCGGGCCGTGAAAGCGCCGCGGGCGCCGAAGAAAGCCAGGCCTGGGCCTGGATCACCCCCTGCCATTGGCGCATGGGGCGTGACCACATCCTCATGCTGCACCCCCAGGCGCTGCAACTGGACGCACAGGACTCAC